>JABIQF010000243.1 GCA_018668095.1 Cellvibrionales bacterium | reverse complement strand
TTACGATCCTTAACATCATCTAGCTCAGGAAAGAAAACCTTAGAGAAAGGATTACGACAATCAATGCCTTGCTCTGAAAGCGTTAAGTTAATGATTGATCGAATGGTAGAGAAGTTCCTTTTAACAGATGCAACCGTTAAGCCTCTCTCAAGAGAATAATCTCTGTAGGCTGCTGCATCTGAAGAGCGGTACTGATCGATGGGTTTATCACCTAACACATCAACCACTGCTGTGATGTTTCTCTTAGCACCTCTATGGAAAGTGGGCGCTTTGTTACTTCCTTTAAGTCTGAGATAAGTATCAAGTGCTTCTGAAAGGAGAGGTGCTGATGAAGGCTTCATCGCTCTGTCCTTAAGAAACCTTAAGGCAGGGTTGTCCATAGTAGAGAGCCGCAGCGCCATCCAATAATCATCAAGCTTTTGGTTGATGGACTTAACAGCACTAGCTGCATTATGAGGTGATCGTGTCTTCAGGCACAGTTGAATACGACTCGTTGAATAATGCTCACGTAAATCGATAGGTACGTGTCTACTAAAGTAATACGTAGCGTCTTTTACGAAGCAATAAGAAGGAACAATTTTGTCTACCATATTGTCTACCCAAACACTCAAATCCTGAAGGAATGCTTGCGAATCAATAGGTTAGCTTAAGGAATCTTAAGTGAATGGTGCCCAGACGCGGAATCGAACCACGGACACGGGGATTTTCAATCCCCTGCTCTACCAACTGAGCTATCTGGGCGTATCTTGTACTTGTTGATTAATTCTTGAAATGAATTAAGGCCAACAAAAAAAGAGGGCGTATTAAACCCGCAGACTTCAGCATAGTCAAGAAGTCCTTGATGGCAATAGTGATTTAGCTTGTTTTATTAAGCATTTAATCAGCATTTAAGCCGAAATCCTTGATTCGACTTGCTTAAGAGGACTCTGGTGGTACATAGCCTTCGGCTTGCTCAAAGGCTTCACCCGATAAAAACTTCTCCATTTCTGATTGTAGAAACTTCCGTGATTCCATATCGCGCATATTTAAGTGCTTTTCATTAATCAGCATTGTCTGGTGCTTCTGCCATTCTTCCCATGCCTGACGCGACACATGATTAAAGATTTCTTCGCCTTTAGGGCCTGGGTAAGGCGGCGTATCAAGGCCGGGCATTTCTTTTTGGTACTTGCGACATAAAACAGTGCGGGTCATTTTAAATCCTTAGGGTTAATTCGGTATATGGCTAACAGAATAGCTATGTTGCAGCTAATGGCCTGTATAACTATCGGTTCTTTGCTTTTAGCTTTGCGAGTAACTTAGTTACGGGGGCGGCTAAGCCCACTTCAGCGGGCTGGTTAAGGTTATACCAAAGCCATTGGTCGGGTTCCATTAGGCTGTAGTCACCCTTTGAGCGGTATTGTATGGGAGTAATATCCAGATGAAAATGACTAAAAGTATGGCGTATTTCTGGCCAGCGACTGCCTTCGTTCAATCGTAAATGCGGCAGTGATAACTCGCCCTCTGGCAAACTCCATAGACTCGCCCAAATACCGGTCGGCGGACGCTTTTGAAGTAATACATGGCCGTCTTCATTCATCACAATATGCATGTCGGTGCTTTTAATGGGAATCACTTTTTTGGGCTTCTTACCGGGATACAGTGATACTTCATTAGCTGCCAAGGCGATACAGGATTTTTGCAGTGGGCATACTAAGCAGTTGGGCTTGCTACGCGTGCACAATGTGGCGCCTAAATCCATCATGGCCTGCGTATAGTCGGCCACGCGCTTCTTAGGCGTGTGCGCTTCGGCATAGGCCCAAAGATGGTCGGCCACTGCCGATTTCCCCGGCCAACCGGTTACTGCAAAGTGTCTGGCCAATACCCGCTTAACATTGCCATCGAGAATGGAGCAGTGTTCGCCAAAGGCAATGGCTGCTATGGCTCCTGCAGTCGAGCGACCTATACCGGGTAATTCAATTAACAGTTCAATGGATTGCGGAAAGTGGCCGCTATGCACTTCGCATACTTGCTGTGCTGATTTATGTAAGTTGCGCGCGCGTGAGTAGTAACCCAAACCACTCCAGTGGTGCAATACATCATCTTGGCTAGCGTTGGCTAAATCTTTAATGGTTGGAAAACGCTGCATAAATTGATCAAAATAAGGAATTACCGTTTTGACTTGTGTTTGCTGCAACATGATTTCAGACACCCATACCCGATAAGCATTGATGTTTTTTTGCCAAGGTAAATCTTTGCGACCGTGTTGATCAAACCATTTGAGAACACGACTTGAAAACGCTGGACTACGCTCAATAGGAATGGCTTTGTTCGCCGGCTTTATGGATCTGGTTTTACTCACGTGTTTGATGGGTACCGTATTGTGTTAATAAGAAATCAGTGCAGGTATTATTATTTAAATAAACCTTCAAGTCCGCCTTTCATTAAATCACGAAATTCGTTTTCAACACCATCACCTAGGTGCTTATTAAGTTCTTTATCAATTACGTCTTTTAGTTTGTTTTGCACTTCTTTTTTGGCAGCTGTTTTTATTAGTCCGCGCAAGCGCTGTTGATTGACTTCGCAGCCACTTTTTTGCGAGTTAGCATCGGCGCTTAATACGCCACTACACTTTATAGGCCAAGCGATATGAAGATATTTGTCATTGATGGCGCAAGCAGAATCTGAACGGCTGTCACGCCTTGTTGAGTCAGTAATATCATCAATAATCGCGCCTTTAATAATGCCGTCAATGTCTAAGCGATAAGATTGTTTCAATAAATCGATAGTGCCAGTACCTACAAGATCAATATTTTTTAAGCCACCTTTTAATGCTGTTAATTCGCCTATACCTTTTTTCCATATTATCGATGTTGAGACGGTTTCTAACGCAGTATCGTTGGGCCAATCTTTTTGTAAACGAGTATTGCGTGCAAGGGCTATGGCTTGGCAAACGCGGTATTCAATATTGTCAGTTGTATAAACGCCGTTAGCTAATGTTAGCTCTGTTATTCCTGTAAGGCTTTTTTGCCAAGCGTCTAAGTTGTCTCCTTGAAGCTGCAATGATGCCTCTATATCGGCTACGCCACTTATTGCTGGCGTTGATGCAGTGCGATTATCTAATGCGAGATTTATGGCTTTTGATAAAGCTGCAATATCTAAACCTACGAGTGTTTGCTGAATATCAATTTTGGGTATGGATTGATGACTGCGCGATAAGCTGGCTCTAGTGTTTATTATCGATTGATAAAACTTTCCTTTTACTATCGCTTGCTTAATGTCGCCGTCTGCAACTTCTAGCCCAGTAGCGAGAGAGGTGAATTGCAATTGATTAACGATAAGATTTTCAATATTAATGGTCGCTAATATATCGACAAAATCTAGCTGTTCAAGAGGTATAGGTAACGATGTTGGCGCTTGTATGGAAGTGGTTTTCTGTGAGTTGTTTGTTGATGTATAACGATCGATATTAAGCGTATCAACATTGAGAAGCGTAGAAATTGTAGGGACTTTTTCATTACGCAGTAAAATACTTGCTGCGCCAGTTATATGGCTTTTATCGAAGGTGGCATTGATGTTGGCTAAAGAGAAACGTTGTGATAAAGGTTGAATTAATCCACTCACTTCAGCTTTGAGAGTCAGGTTCTTGAAGGTGTTTTTTGTTTCTGGTATTTTAATATTAATGGCATTAAATTGAGCGGCAATATCTTTAAGTGATAGATCCATTTTTCCAGATACGTTTAAACTGCGTATTTTATTGTCAATACTGGGTACGCCATTCAATGTAAGGTGTATTTGAGTGCCGTCGTTTTCTAGTCGAAAATTGTCGAGTGTGAATGCATGATCATTTAGTCGGTAAGTGGCGTCGCCTTTCACTTTTATTGCTTGTAATGATTTTTTCGCATTGCTAGGCAGTAATTGTTTAAGCTCACTACGAATATTCGATAATACTATTTGTTGAAGTGTATTTTCATCGACAGTTAAAAACCCAATAAGCGATATGTGACTGTTAAAATCTAAGGCGAATGATTTCTGTGTGTCGCCTTGGTTTAATTCGCTATTTGAAATGGCTGCTTGTAAATTGACAGAGAATGATTCTCCTTGAAGATTAACACCATCACTTTTTAGAGATTGAATATTAATGGTCTGTTGTAAGCCTGAAAGTTCATTATGGTAGCTGAGGCTTATCGATTTTAATTGAACCCTATCTATGACTACGGCGTTTAATGTGAATAAAGAGGATGATTGGGAATCGCTCTCTTGTTTCGCTATCTCTGGAGGGGTTGGATTAATGGTTTCCCAATTGCCTTTGCCCGTTTTGTCTCGCAGCAAATAAAACGCGGCGTCACTTATGGTGAGCTCATTGACAGTAACTTGGCCATGAAGAAGATCACTTAATACTACGCCAAAGATTATTTGCTGTATGTCAGCGAATGGTGCTTGTGGGTTGCTAACGATTGTTTCTAGTTGCGAAATAGATTTGTTGGAAGCAGGGGAATAAGCGTGCGTATTGTTGATAGTCAATGATAAAGAGGGCAGTCCTTGCCATTCAAAGGTCCAGTCAATAGCGCCATCAATGGCAAGAATGATACCGCTTTGCTGGTATAGGGCTTCTTGAATGTCTGGTTTGAGGCGATTGAGATCGATATTGGCGATAAGCAGTGATAGCCCAGAAACAGCAATGACGACTAGCAAGGCTAAGGCTAAAAATACTTTAAGAAGGACTCGATGCATAAACGGACAAGCTATTTAATAATAAGGGAGTGATATAGGATTGAGCTCAGTGTACAAAATTACGATGGCAGAGTGTAAGTGCTGGTTAAAGGATAAGAGAAAACACCGACTTATTGCGCTTATAGCGGTGTTTAATCCCATTAAACCTACATAATCGAGAAGCGCTATCGGGCCTCGTACTGTATAATCGCGGCCTTTTTAGACAGCAGGCTTATTTTAGAGGGCGTTATCATGTATCAACTGGTTCTTCTCCGCCATGGGGAAAGTATCTGGAATCAAGAAAACCGTTTTACCGGATGGTATGACATTGATCTTGCAGAAGAGGGTGTTGCTCAGGCAAAACTCGCCGGCCAGCTATTAAAAGAGCAAGGTATTGATTTTGATATTGCTTATTGTTCTGTCCTTACGCGCGCAATTCGCACCTTATCGCTAACATTAGAAGCGATGGATCATTCGGATTTACCCGTTGAAAACAGCTGGCGCTTAAATGAGCGACATTACGGTGCGCTCACGGGCTTAAATAAGGCTGAGACCGCAAAGATTCATGGTGAAGACCAAGTTAAAGTATGGCGTCGTAGCTTTGATATTCCACCACCATTGGTTGAGCTCGATAGTGAGCATTTTCCGGGTAATGACGATCGATACGCCGATATTGATCCAGCGATATTGCCACGCGGTGAAAGCTTAGCGTTAACCATCGATCGTGTACTGCCTTATTGGCATGATGTGATTAGCCCAACCATATTGTCAGGTAAGCGCGTGTTAATTGCTGCCCATGGCAATAGTTTACGTTCATTGGTTAAGTATCTCGATAATATCAGCGATGAAGACATTATCGGCGTAAACATCCCGACCGGTGTGCCGTTGGTTTATCAGTTGGATGCCGACCTTAAACCGATTAGCAGTGAGTACTTAGGTGACCCAGAAGCGATTAAAGCAATGATGAATTCTGTTGCTAATCAGGGTAAAGCTAAAGGCTAAAAAGGCATAAGTAAGCGATTACTATCTTTTTATTGCTTATTATTGATAC
>JABIQF010000269.1 GCA_018668095.1 Cellvibrionales bacterium | reverse complement strand
GTCCGCCTGTATCTCGATATATGCTAAAAATCAGACGACTCATAAACCTTGAGACTCTCTACCTATAAGCCAAATAGTTAACAGGTCTATCAATTGATAGGCCTAAAGCTAAAGACTTCCTTGAATCATTTAGGGAAACAGAATATTAAAGAGATACAAATCTAAATGCAAGTCATTATCATTTGCATTTAGATAATAATTACCTTCCTGAGTATTTTTACCACTTCTAGCGAAGTTGATATCAAAAGTCGGATCACTCCTTCAAGCTCAGGCCTCAAAATTCACTATGCCGCTTAAAAAAGCGCCTATGGGTTTGACCCCAGCATCGCTTTTCCTTAAAGTGACAAAGTGAGTTATGGCTTAATCTCTCCTTCTTTTTAAGCACCTGAAAACCCACTACAACCTAATCCACCCTAGTTATTCGGAAGCACTGCATGTCAGGCTCTAGCCCAAGCAACAACCCAGAAAACACGACAAAAAAAGCCAAGAATAAACCGGCAAGTGGCGTCAAATTTTCTACCCCGCAGGGTTTTTCGGCCATCAAAGACGGCATTAAAAAAAGCACCAGCGAAAAGCCGTCTACCGAGCGCAAGCCACCTTGGTTACGTATTTCAATGAAAACCAGCCCAGCTTTCAATGAAGTGCGAGAAACCGTTAACGAACATCGCCTTGCCACTGTCTGTGAAGAAAGCCACTGCCCTAACATGAATGAGTGCTGGAGCAACGGTACTGCCACTATTATGTTAATGGGCTCAGTCTGCACCCGCGCCTGCCGCTTCTGCTCTGTCGACACAGGCAATCCTGGCGGTTGGATAGATCATGACGAGCCAGCGAATGCAGCGCGCTCCGTACAATTAATGAATTTACGCTATGTGGTACTCACTTCGGTTGATCGTGATGATCTAGCCGATGGCGGTGCACTGCATTATGCCAACTGCGTGCGCGCTATTAGAGAAGTAAACCCCACTACAGCGGTTGAAGCATTAACGCCCGACTTTTGCGGCGTAATGAATGATGTAGCTACTGTTGTGAATTCAGGTTTGCAAGTGTTTGCGCAAAATGTAGAAACCGTTAAGCGGCTCACCGAAAGAGTTAGAGACCCTCGAGCTGGCTATCAGCAAACGTTAGATGTACTAGCTTTTGCGAAACAAGAACAACCTTCTATTCTGACAAAAACCAGTTTGATGTTAGGACTTGGAGAAAGCGATGATGAAATTTTCCGCACCATGGAAGATATGCGTCGTCACAACGTCGATATACTGACACTTGGCCAGTATTTACAACCCACTAAAAGTCATTTACCCGTTGAACGCTGGGTTCATCCTGATGAATTCGCTGCTTACCGAGAGCAAGGATTAGAAATGGGCTTTACTGAAATAGCGGCTGGGCCAATGGTACGTTCAAGCTATAGAGCTGACCGCATTTTAGAAAAAAATAATTTAGGCTTAGGCGATAACGCTGGCAGTAACAAAACAGCGATACCCGTTATCAATCTCTAGCGCTGGCAATCTCTAGTCGTTAGAAGTGATTAACCATTATATTACGACAAAGACCAATCGACCGGCTCAATACCCTCTGCCAGTAAATAATCATTCGCTTGCGAAAAATGCCGACAGCCTAAAAAGCCTCGATGCGCAGACAGCGGTGATGGATGCACTGACTTTAAAATAAGGTGCTTATCACTATCAATAAGCTTACCTTTTTTATGCGCGTAAGCACCCCACAACATAAAAACAATATGCTCTTGCTGCTCATTTAATAGAGCAATCACCTTATCGGTAAACGTCTCCCAGCCTTTGCCCGCATGAGCACCCGCTGTTTTATGCTCAACCGTTAAGACGGCATTAAGCAACAAAACGCCCTGCTCTGCCCATGATTGCAAACAGCCATGTGGTGGAATCACCAAACCCATATCGCTATGAAGCTCTTTGAAAATATTAATTAATGAAGGCGGTGTACGAATACCTTTAGGCACTGAAAAGCTTAAGCCGTGCGCTTGATCGGGACCATGATAAGGATCCTGCCCTAGAATCACGACTTTGACATCATCGAATGGCGTACTATTAAAGGCATTAAAAATATTTTCGCCTTTAGGATAAATCACTTTATTTAAACGCTTTTGCGCCAATAAAAAATCACGCAACTGTTGCATATAAGGCGCATCAAACTCACTCTCAAGTTGAGCCAGCCAAGAGGGATGTAATTGAATTGCGCGTGATGACATAATATCTGCCCAGCCTTTGGATAGAATAAATTTACTCATCTTATGACATCACCTGTAACAATAAATTCGTTGCTTTGCTTTTAACTACTGATAACTGCTTTAAAATAGGCTTTCGATCAACAATACAAAACCAATAGCTAATCCATAGCCAATTGATTATTCATCGCTTTCAATGCACCCAATGCACGCTCACGCGTTACTTTTAAATCTAAAATAGGATGCGGATAGTCGACACCTAACTCAATGCCCGCCGCTTGCAAAACATTCGCTGGCGCCTCCCAAGGTTTATGACGATATTTTTTAGGTAAGCCTTTTAACTCGGGCACATAGCGAATCAAATAATCACCATCACCATCAAATTTTTCACTTTGCAATAAGGGATTAAAAATACGGAAGTACGGTGACGCGTCGGCACCCGAACCGGCTACCCATTGCCAACTAGCACTATTACTCGCCAAATCGGCATCGACTAAACAATCCCAAAACCAGCGTGCACCATGGTGCCAATGAATCAGCTGATTTTTAATGAGAAACGAACCCACAATCATTCGCACCCGATTATGCATATAACCCGTCTGCCAAAGTTCGCGCATTCCCGCGTCAATAATCGGGAAGCCCGTTTGACCTTTCTGCCATTGCTCCAGCCCCTCGTTATCAGTACCCCAAGGAAAAGCCTTATATTTAGGTTGAAACGGCTGATCAGGTAATGTTGGCCAGTGGAATAATAAATAATAGGAAAACTCGCGCCAGCCTAACTCAGAAAGATAATGCGATAAATCTTCTTCATTACAGGGACCTGCTTGGCGCACCTGAAACCAAACTTGATGCGGTGATATCTCACCAAAATGCAAATGGGGTGACAAACGCGATGTACTGTCCATAGCCGGAAAATCTCTACCCAGCTTATAGCCTTCTAAACGGCGCGCGACCAAAGCCGTGAGTTTATCATGCGCACCATCTTCACCGGCGTCCCATGCTTTGAGAATATCCTTATCCCAAGGAATACTGGGCAGTAAGTTAAGCTCATCCAATGCCAAACCATGAATGTTTTTATTACGACGACAATAATTGATAACTTTAGGCGCTCGCACGACTGGGCGAATAATATCGACGGATCCCAAACAGCCACGTTTAAAATACGGCGAATAGACTTTATAGGGACTGCCGTCTTTTTTGGTAATAGACCACGGTTCCCAAAGTAATGAGCCGTTAGAGCTCTCTACTTTAATACCTTTTTCAGTTAACGCCGATTTGATTTTTTGATCACGCTGAATACGCCAAGGTTCATAGCAGCGATTCCAATTCACGGCTGTCGCATTTGATGCCTCTACTAAATCAGCAATAAGTGTTTCAGCATCACCACAAAGCAGCAAGAGTTTACCGTCAAGCGAATCATTGAGCTTCTTTAATGACTCATGCAACCATACGCGACTCGCCGCCCCCATCGCCCAATCGCCAGCGTTAATATCATCAAGAATATAGACAGGTAAAATATCACCGGCATCGGCTGCAGAGAGTAAGGCTGGGTTATCATGTATGCGTAAGTCCTGCCTGAACCATACAATGGTTTTATTTTTAACTGACATACCACTTAATTCCTAATCTAAAACTGCTTATTGTGTTTTTATAATAATGAGCACAATCTATTTTTTATAATAATAATGCCACCTAATCTAAAAGTACTAAAGATATTAAAGGTTCTTAAAGATTAGAAGATACAGCGCGATAATCTGGCTTCGCCATGACTATTTGCGCAGTGGAGATAACGCGCTCACGAAAGCCACCTTCGCAATAGCATAAATAGTATTCCCACATACGAATAAAACGCTCATCAAAGCCTTGCGATCTAACAGTTTCTAACTTTTCTAAAAACTGCTCACGCCAGCGCTCTAAGGTAATGGCATAATCACGACCAATATCAGACAAGCTGATAATCATCATATCGGTATTACTAGCAACATGATGGCCAATAATATTGACCGAAGGCAAACAGCCGCCTGGGAAAATATAACGCTGAATAAAATCGACCGCTTTCGTTGCTTGATCATAACGTTGATCGGCAATCGTAATAGCCTGAATCAACATTAAGCCATCGGGTTTTAATAAATCGGCGCAGCGACTAAAGTACTCGCTAAAATATTGCCGCCCTACTGCCTCAATCATTTCAATAGACACTAATTTATCATACCGCCCCGTCAACTTGCGATAATCTTGCATCAAGACCGTCACTTGATCATTAAGACCTAAGTCATTCACGCGCTGAGTTGCAAAATCAAACTGTTCTTGAGAAATAGTCGTAGTCGTTACTCTACAACCATAATTCTGAGCAGCATAAATGGCCATACCACCCCAGCCTGTTCCAATCTCGACTAAATGATCATCGGCATTTAACTTTAATTGCTGACAAATGGTTTCAAGCTTGGCATTAGAAGCCTCATACAATGATATTTTTTCATCCGCAAAAACTGCTGACGAATACATCATCGTTTGATCGAGAAACAAACTAAAGAAATCATTCCCTAAATCATAATGCGCCGATATATTTTTTTGCGCACGTGCAATGGTATTTCGATTAACCCGATCTAACAGCCACATACCCATTCGACTTAACCAAGTACGCTCACCATCCATTGCATCGAGCGTTTGCATATTGATAACAAAAAAACGAATAACTTTAACGAGATCTGGAGAAGTCCAATGCCCTTCCATATAAGACTCGCCAGCACCAATCACGCCATTTAAGGCAAGTGCAGAATACGTATCTATATCAACAATCGTGAGTTCAGCGACCAGTTCAACATTATCTGATTGATCACCATAAACGGTTTTTTCGCCGTTCTCTTTAATCACTAATTGGCCACGCTGCATAGTACCAAGATGTTTAAGAATCATTGATCGCGCCCAAGCCTTCGGCATCAAACGATCAGATAACGACGCCTTACTTTTGCTTGGTGGAGTTAACAACTGCTCACTACTCATACTGTATATACCTGTTATTTTATTGCTACTTTATACTTATTTATTATCAACCTTGATGCGGTGGATGCGTAAATATTTTCAATCCTTTTAACCAAAGCTTAAGTGCCTGCCAATGAATACCAAAAAACACTTTTAAAGTCATTAATGGAAAGCGCAGTAATATCATTGCCAATGCCGCGGGTGTAATCTCTTCCCTCACTAAATTGACACCTGCAGCAAACACTTTTGTTTTGCTGCTTCCGCCAGTGCTTTCAGCAAGAAAATTACTTAATGAAAATACCAACTTCTCATTGGGGGCAGAACCGCACCACTGATACATCATATTCATTGGCATAAATGGCGATACATGCATCGCCTTTGTAAAGTTTATCTTTTGTTCATTCAACTCACTATCGCAAGGGAGCACATATTGCTGACGCTCATTCCATGGCGTATTGGTAACATCGAGCAACATCGCCTCAAGGCGTGTACCACTACTATCAAAGCAGTAATAACAACTTATAGGATTAATGATAAAACCCCAGTAACGAATATTGGTCAACAATCGAATAGGCCCTAATGGGCGATTGCCTGTTGCCTGCTCTACGCTATCACGTACAGTATCATCTAACGATATTTCTTCGTCACCAAAAAAATCCGTTCTTTTAAATCGTGCGGGTGACCATTGCTTGCTTGACCATAAAATACTGCCTGCAAAGACTCGATCCAATTCAGCTAAATCAAGATACATCATAAATACACGGTATTTAAACGCATGCCGCTTTGGCGATAACCGTTGGTGCCAGACAGTGCCCGAATAAATAGCACTACTAAACTTTTGAGCAGCAGAGTGCTTTTGAACAGTAGAGCACTCTTGTGTATCAAGAATTTTTACGCTGCTCTCCACATGATCATCCACAACACTTAATCCAGTATCGTTGGTGCATTATCTGATGAGGTTTTGTCCGCAATAGAATTCACAACGCGCAAAGCACTTCTTACACCATCTTCATGAAAACCATTCGCCCAATAAGCACCACAAAACCATGTTCTATTTTGGCCGGCTAACGTCTCCCATTGTGACTGCGCTTGCATACCCGGTAAAGTAAATACTGGATGGCTATAGTTATAACGTCCCAATATAGTTTCTGGTGCAATGGTATCGGTCTGATTAAGACTCACACAAAATGTCTCTGGTGATTCAATTCCTTGCAGTAAATTCATATCGTAGGTCAATCGAGACATTGCGCCTTGGTCTACTCCAGCATTTGAATTAGAGCTCGACAATCGATAATTCCAACAAGCCCAAGCACGACGGTTAGCCGGTAAACGCGTGATATCCGTATGTAAGACAACTTCATTATTTTGATATGGAATCGCCCCTAAAATATCACTTTCATTTTTACTAGGCTGACCTAGTAAATCTAAAGCTTGATCACTATGAGTAGCCATAACAAGATAGTCATAAGCCTCTCTCTGCCCATCAGCAGTCGTAATCCATACTTGGTCTGCATCGCGCTGAATATCACTAATTTTGCTATTGGTTTTAATACAATGCAAAAAACTGCTGGTTAGCGGCGCAAGGTACTGCCGCGAGCCACCTTTTATAACACGCCATTGTGGCCGATTAGTCACGCTGAGCAGACCATGATTTTTAAAGAAGCGAACAAAGAACAGTAATGGGAAGTCCAGCATGGAATCAACACCCGCAGACCAGATAGCCGCCCCCATAGGCACTAAATAATTATCTTTAAAGGCATCACTATAATGATTGGCTTCTAAATATTCACGCAGCGTCATTGCCTCATCGATATTGGCATCATCTAAATCAATAATAGCTTCGCGATTAAAGCGCATAATGTCTTTTAAAATTCTCCAAAAAGACAGACTAAATAGATTTTTACGTTGGGCAAATAGTGTATTTAAATTACTGCCTGCATACTCAAG
>JABIQF010000107.1 GCA_018668095.1 Cellvibrionales bacterium | reverse complement strand
GGACTCATGCCTAAGCTCTGTACCAAAATCACCATAAAAATACCGAGCGCGGCAGGAAACAGCTGGTTGGCGAGCATACCAATACCAAAAACAATCTTTTGGTTGAGTGGAATTCTATTGCTTTGTTCTTGCTGCGTGGCAGTATTCATATTATTTTTAGCCTTAGTTGTGTTTTTACTAGAACGACTTTGTACTATAAAAAATTAATCCAAAGAGAGGCTCCATTTTTCAGACTCTCTTACTTCGTTAGTGTGACGCTTTAAGTCAGCAATCAAAAATATTTTTTTATTCTATGTAATACCGAATCCATAAATGACATGGATTCTACTAAAATGGGCATATTCGCTGTTGCGGCATTACCATGCGTATCTTCTACATAAACAAATAAGCGATATTCACCCGCACTCGGCGCAGCGAACCGGGCTTTAGCACTGCTAGTTTCCGAGGAGTCACTCCAGATAATTTCTGGGCTTGGCTCAAAATCACCACCATCACTTTCTACCGATTTATCGACTTCGGCCATTATTTCCCAACGATACCTTAAAGCTTGGCCGCTGGGGTTTTCAGTAATGACGTCTGCCTGACAAATATCCCTTTCTATTAATTGGACACTGTCTTGCGCTCTCAAGCCATTAATCGTTAATCCAGACATGCTGGGTACCCGGTATGTAGGCCATTCACCGGTCCACAAGTACTGCATAACTTGAGCAGATTCTGTGCTCATACCATTTTCTAAAATAACGCCGTACCAAGTAGGCGTGCGCTCTTGTTTTTGGCCCCATAAAAAAACAAATGAACCAATGCACTGCTTAGTATCGGCAGCAATACATTCTAGATAGCGATTTTTATAATCGCTGGCTTTATCGGTGCTATTTGCTTCAAGTGGCCGGCCCCAATCGGTACAAGTGCTTTCCCAATGACCGGTTGCACCCCATTCAGAGACTGTATAAGCGCCTTGATAGCCACTTTCGGACAAAAATCGGGGTAATTGGTCTATCTCTCCATACAATTGAAAAGACAGCAGGTCGACATCGGGACAGCGAGCTACAACGCGCTCAATGACTTCGGGTTCAGCGCCAGCCAACATCGTTGACGCCGGATGGTTAGGATCAATCTCGTGGATCATGATCGCTATGTCGTTAACCGCATCCCAAACGCGTGGGTTATTGTGACGCAAATTCAGTTCATTACCAATGCCCCACATCAATAATGCAGGGTGATCTTTAAGCGCTAAGATATCTTGCTTAATAATCGCCTTTTGCTCAGCAACGGCAGATTCGTCATCATAATCAAAACCATGACGCTCTCGGGCAACTTCAATGCCCATGCACACCATTAAACCGTGTTTTTGTGCCTCATCGAGTATTTGAAGCCCGGTATTCTCACCATTATCCACACGCCATGTTCTAAAGGCATTTCCACCATGCTCAGCAAGACTTTGAATACTGCCCCATTCCAAGCCCGCGCCTTTAATATAGAACGGTTCACTATCAACCATTAGCTGATATTTCGTCTCTTGCTTCAATAACTCAACCTTAACAGGACCCATCAAACGACTCCTTTAAGGCGCGCATAAACATGAATTGATTAGAGGTAAAAAAGCAGGATACCACGCTATTCGAAAGCTGGCAGCAGAACAAAAGCCCATAGCAGGGAGGAAGTCGATAAGTGGGTAGTTTACAGTGATAGAATGGCTGCTGAGCACTGTTAAGAAAGTGTCTCTCACTTTATATTACTCTTTTTCCCAGCATAGGCTAATTAAGATTCCAATGACACATTATAAAAATATCTTTTTAACAATTTCGATGGTGCTACTCCTTGCCTGCGCCCCATTTAGCGCGGCGACAACCACAGCCACATCAATAACGCTAACGAGCCCCACTGCCGCTGAAATTTTGGGAAACCCCAAATACCCTGCGTTCTCTTATGGCGGTTATCGTGAGAAAACACGCGATGTCGTACCGACCAAAGATGAAATCAAAGACGATATCAAAATCTTATCGGCATTGGGCATTAAAGTCTTACGGACTTATAACACGTCGCAATATCCACAGGCCTCACGCCTATTGGCCGCTATTCGCGAGTTAAAAAGTGAAGATGAGAACTTTGAGATGTATGTGATGCTAGGGGCGTGGATAGAATGTCACCGGGCATGGACAGATCAAGCCAAGCACACTAAAGGCAATACCAAAAACAATAAAACTGAGATTGCCACCGCTGTAGCTTTAGCCAATGAATATCCAGATATTGTTAAAGTCATTGCTGTTGGCAACGAAGCTATGGTGCAGTGGGCCGTGACATATTTTGTCTACCCTAAAATCATCTTGAAATGGGTTGATCATTTACAAGATCTCAAAGCAGAAGGAAAACTCTCTTCTGACGTTTGGATTACCAGCTCAGATAACTTTGAATCTTGGGGCGGTGGTGATACTCATTATCAAACCAAAGAATTAGCTGCGCTAATCGAAGCCGTCGACTATGTTTCATTGCACACCTACCCTTTTCATGATTCTCATTACAGCCCAGAATTTTGGGGTGTATTAGCAGAAGAAGAAAGCTTAAGTCTAATGGAGCAAATAGAAGCCACTATGCTGCGCGCTAAAAAACGTGCCATGTCACAGTACCAAGGTGCGGCCGACTATATTGCCAGCATCGATGCGGATAAACCCATTCATATTGGTGAAACCGGCTGGGCTTCTATTGCAGGATCTTCTTACGGGCCAACAGGTTCACATGCTGCTGATGAATTAAAAGAAAAACTGTATTACCAACATATGCGCGACTGGGGACATGAAGCAGGCATGTCTATGTTTTATTTTGAAGCTTTTGATGAGCAATGGAAAGATACCGGTGATGCTACCGGCTCTGAAAACCATTTTGGTTTAATTACGCTGAACAACGAAGTTAAATACACCCTTTGGGATGAATTCGATAAAGGAACCTTTGATGGCTTAACACGTAACGGCAAAGCACTGACAAAAAGCTTTGGTGGTGACGAAGCAGCGTTAATGAACTCTGTTCTTGAGCCGCCTTACAAGAGCAAAATGCCAAAACGCAGCATCACTAACGTTAACCCTAAGGCTGTTGCAGGCGAGCCAGTAACAGCCGATTATTATGTTGTTACACATGACAGGCTAATCCCTAGCAAATCTAACAACATGACTTATCCCAGCAACACATTGAAAATCAACCCCTGGGAAGGTACATGCAACATAATCATGACATCGGATGATGTTATTGAAATTACTACAGGCACTGGCGATTGGTGGGGTAGCGCACTCGAAATTCAAGGCGATGCTGGAGAGAATTTATCGCAATTTGAATCAGGCTACCTTTATTTTGAATTACGTGGCGATCCAAAACTAACATTTAACATTGGCTATCAAACCGGTAATTATCTTGCTGGTACACAGGTGAATAACTTTGTTTCATTTGGCCCCAAGGTAAAGAACCCACTTCAAGAAGAATGGAAAACTTATAAGGTGGGCATATCAAAAATTGATAAAGGTGCCGATTTAACAGATGTTACAGGTATTCTTTTCTTACACGGTATTTCTCCAAAAGAGAAAACCAATGTTTATGT
>JABIQF010000175.1 GCA_018668095.1 Cellvibrionales bacterium | reverse complement strand
CGTGATTACATTCATGTCGTTGATTTAGCTAAAGGCCATTTGTGTGCACTTGAAAAGCTGCAAAGTGCTCCGGGCATTGTTCCTTATAACCTCGGTACCGGAATTGGGTATTCAGTGTTAGATATGGTGAAAGCCTTTGAAAACGCCTCAAATTGTGACATTCCCTATAAGCTTGTTGATCGTCGTCCGGGAGACGCAGCTATTTGCTATGCCGATGCTTCGCTGGCAAAGGCTGAGCTTAATTGGCAAGCTGAGTTGGGCATTGAAGAGATGACCCGTGATGGTTGGCGTTGGCAGTCAGCTAATCCCAATGGCTATGACGACGCTTAATTAAACTAACGACTCTTTTCGCTGGTCCCACAATTGCTGAGCCAATTGCTGGGCTTGCGATATCTCTTTTTCTACCCCCATGGTTTTTAACGCAATAGCTGTAGTACCTAATACGGCTTTTAATCCATGAGAATCTCGCTTCGTTTCTTGCCATAAATCTAATAATGTTTGAGTGCTAACAGCGGTGTCGGCAGGTGCTTCAGCTTGCCGCGGAATGGTATACAGCTCACTTTTACCGTTAGATAGGCCTTTGACGGTAATATCGGCCTGCGGTCGATATTCTACCTCGCCACCTTCACCTTTAAATACGGCGGCATTTTTTTGCATGAGTAATTGAGCTGCATGATGATGCGTGTCGGTATATGAAGGATGAAACACACTTTGTAAGGTTGTGTCTGCGTTAAGCGGGTTTAATAGTCTTGTCAGTGTGTGTACGGGTGAACGTAAACCCAATAATGGTCGTAACTCAATAATGTCATGAAGCGGCTTACAGAGGCTTTTAATAGGCATAAAGCTGAAGTTGTGATCATTGAGTTGTTGCTGACATTGTTGCCAGTGAGTAGCCGTGGTAATGCCCAGTTGCTTAAGCACTTCTTCGCTATAAAGACGGTTTGGCGTATGGCCGCTCGCACCATGCATAAACACGCGATAGCCCGATTGAGCAAGCAGTAAAGCCGATAGTAAAAACCAAGGCGGTTGCCGCTTTTTACCCGCATATGAAGACCAGTCTAAATCAGGCTGTATCATCACAGGTTTATCTTGATGAATATATTCTCTACAGGCAAGTACAAAGCCAGCAATCTCTTCTGCTGATTCTTCTTTGACTCTAAGTACCATTAAAAACGCACCGAGTTGAAGTGGCTCAACCTTATTGGCCAAAATCATTTGCATCGCTGTTTGCGCTTCTTGCAGCGTCAGAGAGCGTCGGCCAGTTTTCCCTTTGCCGATAGTGCGAATAAATTGAGCGAAAGCATGTTCGTTAGTGTTATTCATAAACTTCAATCGTTGTTTAGATGTTTGGTTATTATGCGTTAAAACATCGCTATTAGATTATTTTTTCAATTTATTTTAGTTAAAAAAAAGCCCCGCAAGAGCAGGGCTTTTTAAAATAAGTCTGATAATAAGCACTTATTTAGTCATCCATAGCGCCTAAAAGATGCAATATGGAAGTGAATAAATTAACGATGTTTAAATACAATGAAACGGTAGCGCGAATATAGTTAGTTTCGCCGCCGTTAATAATGCGGCTGGTATCAAACAAGATAAAGCCAGACATAATTAAGACGATACCTGCTGAGATAGCCAGTGACATAGCTGGAATCTGGAGGAAGATATTCGCAATCATACCGACAATTGCAACCAGTAAGCCGACCATTAAAAAGCCACCCATAAATGAGAAGTCTTTCTTAGTAGTAAGCACATAGCCTGATAGGCCAAAGAACACTAATGCTGTGCCGCCTAAAGCTTGCATGATTAATGCTCCACCGTTGGCCATAGCCATATAGTGATTAAGCATTGGACCTAGTGATCCGCCAATTAGGCCGGTAAAGGCAAAAACAACCCAAATGCCCGATGCTGAATTCTGTGTGCGAGGCAGGGCGAAAAAGATTAAGCCTAACGCGCCTAAAGACATCATTAACGATGTGCCACGACCAATGCCCATTGCCATTGTTGATGCGGCAGCAATAGCGCTGAACATTAACGTGATTGAAAGCAGCATATAGGTATTACGAAGTACCTTATTGGTTTCTAAAACAGAACCTGAACCTGCGGTCTGAGTGCTAAAAAGTTTATCCTGCATGGCGAATACTCCTGAGTTGATCTATTCAATTTACTGAAAATGTAAAATCGGTTTGCGTGGCTTTTTAGACAACAAGCTATAAGCGGCGCTAATACGGTAATATCATACTCAATACCTCTGCAAACGCAACGCTATTCGTATTAATTGCGCTAACATTTTGCCGAAAAAAATCACTTTATTCGTGGCTTATCACAATCTATTTTGCCGTGCGAATCGTAATGAATACTTCTTTAACCGCACTGCTTTATATTGGGGCACGTTCGGCTGAAATCAAGAGGGGGATTCAGCGATAAAATTGAGTAATATTTCATCGCTGAGCGGTTAATTTCGTTTTTGGCTTCGCTTAAAAGCGGGAGTGAGTGATTAAAAGCCAGAAAAATCGATGAAAGTTGGTTATTTGGGCCAAATTGAATCAAACTCACAGCCCAAAGTATTGAATTAACTTAGTATTTGATAATCTCTCTGCCATGAACCACCACCTATATTTTTGAGTATCGACTATGTTGCAAACGCTCTTGACCTCTAAGGCCTTATTATCGCCACGACACGCATTGATATCTTTGTCTGTCACGCTTTGCATGATGCTTTCACTGTTAGCCTCAACGGCGGTAGTAGCTAACACGCCGGTGTTTGGTGAGCAGAAAGCAGCAGCGCATATAAAGGTCGGTTTAGTGAGTGAGCAGGGCTACCTTGTTGCTGGTGAGACTGCGCAATTAGCACTGAGATTGTTGCC
Organism: Cellvibrionales bacterium; assembly: GCA_018668095.1. Lineage (GTDB taxonomy): Bacteria > Pseudomonadota > Gammaproteobacteria > Pseudomonadales > UBA7434 > UBA7434. Next base: position 8,213 of record JABIQF010000175.1, on the reverse strand, counting down.
TGATGAAGGCTGGCACACCTATTGGAAAAACCCTGGCGATACGGGTTTACCTACACGCGTAATTTGGCAGTTGCCTGAGCAATTTAGGGCAGGCGATTTAGAATGGCCAGTGCCTGAGCGAATTGATTACCAGGGTGCTGTTAATTTTGGTTACCACGGTGAAACTTGGTTGCCGGTCTCTATCTCTGTGCCAGTCTCTATTGCTTCTGGTGCTATTAATAGTCAGGGTGAGATAACATTATCAGCAACGGCAAAATGGTTGATTTGCAAAGATGTCTGTATTCCTGGAAAGGCTGAACTGCAGTTGGTTTTGCCTTTGCGAGATAGAGCGCAGGCTAATATCCAAGAGCCAGTAAGCCATCCATTATTTGATGAGGCGCGCAGTAAAATACCTCGTTTAATTTATACCAGCAATGCTGCTTATGCAGTAGATGAACAAATAGATATTGCGGTTGCATTAAATGCGCTGCCCGCGTTTGATCGTTTACCACAAGTGTTTATTGGCAATGCCGGTATTGTTGATAATTTTGATCAACCATCCATTAAGATAGCCGCTGATCAGCTACATATATCGGCTAAAAAAGACTACTACTTAGAAGAGGCGCCTGAGTTACTTTCTGTTTTATTAGTCACGCCGGCAGAAGGGGGGCAGCCTCAGGCAATAGAATTTACTGCACGCAAAAAAGCAGCACTTGCGATAGTAGATAACTCTCTAGTTAATGAGGTGGCCTCATCTAATACAGCCTCTGCCGAAACCTCAGCACCTATTAGTATTTTTTATGCGCTTTTATTAGCAGTTGTAGGCGGGTTAATACTTAATGCCATGCCCTGTGTTTTTCCTGTGCTGTCATTAAAAATTGTGAGTTTAGTTGAGAGCGGTAATCATAATTCCATAGAGCGCAGACGCCATGGTATTGCTTATACCGCAGGTGTCATTTTAAGTTTCTTATTGATTGCAGGTTTACTGATTGCGCTTCGATTTGCGGGCGAGCAAATTGGCTGGGGATTTCAGCTTCAATCGCCTTGGTTTATCGCGTTTTTAGTGTATTTATTATTTGTCTTAGGTTTATCGCTATCGGGCTTTATCGAATTAGGTTCATCGTTACAAAACTTAGGGGCAGGGCTAGGTAATAAAGAGCGCTCAAGCAGTGATTGGCGAGGTTCATTTTTTACTGGCGTATTAGCCACTGTTGTTGCCACACCTTGTACGGCACCGTTTATGGGAACGGCAATGGGCTTTGCGCTAGGTCAATCGGCGGTCGTTGCGTTACTGATTTTTGCCGCTATGGGCTTGGGTTTAGCCTTGCCGTTTTTACTTATTGCGTTTATTCCGTTTTTAGCTAACGCCTTACCTAAGCCGGGTAATTGGATGGTCCGGTTAAAAGAGTTTTTGGCCTTTCCTATTTACCTCACCGTTATTTGGTTGCTCTGGGTGTTCTCTCGTCAGACGGGCGGTGATGCGGTTGCCTTAATGTTAGTGGGGCTAGTATTAGTGGCGCTAGCACTTTGGATATGGCGACAAACTCAATTCCGTGATGATGCTTTTATGAGTCGTGCTGTTGCTGCATTTATTTTAGTGGCTGCTATTGGGCTGGCGCTCTATGCGGCGAGTGTAGAGCGTAATGATGTCGTCTTAACTGATATTGCAACGGTAGAAAGTGATGCGCAGGAATACACGCCAGAGCGCTTACAACAAGCGTTAGATAATGGCGAGGCGGTGTTTGTAAACATGACGGCCGATTGGTGCATTACTTGTAAGGTCAATGAGCGAATTGCATTAGGAACGAATAAAGTGAAGAGCGCTTTTGCAGCGCAGTCTATTACCTATTTAAAAGGTGATTGGACTAACAGTGACCCAGTGATTACTGAATATCTTGCTACGTTTTCTCGAAACGGTGTGCCGTTATATGTTTATTACGAACCCGGCAAAACGGCAATAGTGCTGCCGCAAATACTCACGCCGAGTATTGTTATTGATGCCATACGTTAGCGTTGTTTGCGTTTGATGTAGCCCAATCCTGTTAAGGCAGATAAAAACAAATAGGCCGCTGCAGGTATTGGAACTTCAGAATATGCGACTTCATAACCAATGTCGGCAAAAGACGCTATCGTCATGTTACTAGTGAATGTGGGTGAGTTTAGCCAGCCAGTCATTAATTCGTAACGCAAATCATTATTGTTTGTATCAGTAATGCCCGTTAAAGCGCCGCCATTGTTAACTTCATTCCAGTGACCACCTGCAGTGCCAGGTCCGCCACCCAATTCGATAGGTATAAAAGTATCATTGGTTTGGCCAAATTCAGTTTGCCATAGGCTTAGAGCATTGGCACCCGTGTATTGACCACTGCCGGCTATGTAGACGTCATTCAGCTGCCAAAGTGTGCCTAAGCCTAATACATGCGCCATTTCATGCAAAATCACACTTTCGAGTGAACCGTTGCTTTCTAAGTTAGAAAGATCAGCAGTATCGAACTCCATATCGCCTTCAGCGGTGAGCGTATAGCCGCCAGTAGTCCATATATAGGTTGGTCCAGCAGAGCCAAGTATGCCGCCATCGTTATCGATTGCTTTTCCTTCAGCGTTAATAACGATGTTACTTAGCGCGTTAGCATTGACGCTAGGTTGATAGCCGGTAAGTGTATTTTCCCAGAATTGTTCAGCTTTCGTGAAAAGCGCTTTTTGGGAGTTAGACAGTGTGCCGCTGAAATTAATATCAATATAAATAGCTGAGGCTTGCTGTGATAAGCAAGATAATGAAACAAACGCGCAGGTACGCAAGTGCTTAAAGATGGAATGCATCTTTTTCTCCAGGGTGTGTTTTACTTTCTATTTACAAATAAAACCATTCGGGGGAGAAAGGGTTTACGTTTTATAATTATTAGGTTTATCGTATCAGCCGTATAATCAATAAACAAGTATTAGCATCTAAGCTAATTGATCGCATGATTAGTATAAGGTTTTTTTATTGATAAGCTTCTGATTTATATAATAATTTCTATTGTAATCAGTACGTCATACTTGTTAATAAATGCATGAAAATCATAGTTTTGAAACAGTATGTGATAAGGCTGAAAGCAAATATTTCTCTTCAGGTGATAGTTCTTTCGTTTTTAACGCCTGCATTACAGTAACCATCGTGTTGAGTTTTTTAGCTACAGGTTTAGCTTTGATGCCTATAGCGTCGAGTGCATTCGCCGCATGAATTCTCACCATGACTGAGGGATGAGTGAGTTGTTTCATAAGGATTGCTAGGGCTTGCTGCTCATTACCTATATGGATAAGCGCTTCTGCGGCTACAATTTGCACATCTGCCGAGTCATCGCGAAGTCGTTGTAAGAGTTTAAGCTTGGCCGGCATAGCCTGTTCTTTTAAAATGGTGCATCCCATCGCTGCCCAGTATCTAACAATGGGTTCTTGGTGCGATAGTCGTTGGGTGAGTAAAGGTAGATTTTTTGGTTTTGCTAAACTGGCAATTTCTGCTGTTTCAATAATTAAATCGATAGGGAAGTTATCTTCTCTAACGAGTTCATAGCCGGTTGTGTTTTTAGTGCGTTTAGCGAGCTCACCTTCGGGTATAAAACCTATATCTTTGTACTGTCGATTTTTTGCTTGCAATGCCTTGCGCATTTCAGATAACACAGCGCTGTAAGTGCCGTCATTTGCTAAATTGTTAACTTCCCAGGGGTCAACGCTAGTGTCATATAATTCTTCGCTAGGGCGCGCTTGCCAGAAGCGTTGCTGGGTTTCATTGCATTGATTCTGTTGGCAGGCTTGCTGCCATGAGCGTACGGATGCAGCTTTCCATAAATAACTTAAATGCTGTCCATTAGGACGGTGCGGCATATAGTTACGAATATATTTGAATTTCTCATTACGCAATGCACGCACTAAATCTATGCGTGCATCCATACGGCCGCGATACAAATAGTTATATTGTTTGCGGTTATTGTCAGCGCTGCTAAAAATGTTTTCGCCATGCATATGAGCAGGTTTTTTGATACCAGCCAAATAAAGTAATGTAGGCGCTAAATCAACAATATCAATAAGCTGATCTGTTCGACTGCTCATTTCATGATTCAATAAGTGTTGATATTTTTTTGGTGCATGAACCATAAAGGGGATTTTTGTACCTGTGTCATACAAAAACCGTTTACTTCTAGCGAGCACGCCACCATGATCGGAATAATAAAACACAATGGTATTTTCAAGTTCACCAGCCGCTTCTAATTCAGCCAGCTTCTTACCGACGATGCTATCCATTTGTGTTATGCGATCATAATATAATGCCCAATCATTCCGTATTTCTACAGTATCGGGATGATAGGGCGGCAGTAGAACATCTTCGGGGCGGTGTTGACGATTTTTAAGTGGTCTGTGCAAGCGGCTCTCATGAGATTCAGATATGTTATAGACATGAAAAAAAGGCTGGCCCTCTTGGCGGTCTGTGTAGCTGCCTTTATCCCAGAGCTGTCTATCAATCGCTTGCCACTCTTTATGCCCAAGTAGTTTACCATCAGGTATGTCAGCAGTAGCGAAGTTGTAATCGGTTTTACTATTATTGGTAATGTGGTAATTCGCCGCTCGTAAATAGTGAGTATAGGTTTTAACGAATGCTGGAATTTTATTCCGGCTACGCATATTACCGGTGCCCATAGCATTCGCATGCATCCCCGTAATAATTGAAAAACGAGTGGGAGCGCAAACAGGAGAGTTAGCAAAGGCATTATCGTAAACGATGGATTGCTTAGCGAGCTTATCGATATTAGGCGTTGTAGCGAAGTTATCACCGTAGGCACCGAGTAAGGGGCTGTTATCTTCACTCACAATCCATAAAATATTAGGCTGCTCAAACTTTGCATCGAGGGCAAAGGCTGTTGAAATCGATATTAATGATATTGTTGAGTAAGCAATACATTGATTAATTATCGAAGCTATTATTTTTTTATAAGATATCATTTTATTTTTGTCGATGATTCGTTGATAAAGTTTGATTACATATCATATGATGATTTGATCAATAGATTAAGTCATTCACGTTAATACTGTTCTTATGTCGATTTTTTTATAAGTGTTTTTAATCTATCGTTATTAAGGGTATCTTCTATGCGAAAATCCTTTTCTATCACAGACTACCATTTCGGTCTCTAAGACTAGATCACCTTGCTGAGCCATCCAGTTCGACAAATGACTTTTTAAAGTTATGATTTCATCTTTGTATTGAGGTTGATCAATAATATTCACTTGCTCAAAAGGATCTTTAATAAGGTCATAAAACTCAAATTCAGGGCTGGTAGCATAGCGAGCATAATTGCTTTTATTGATTGCTCTCTCCGCTTTAAGCTCATCTTTAAACCAGGTATCTTGAGTGAGAATATTAGAGAAAGCACCTTCAGCATAAATATTATGAATGAATTTATATTGCTTACTCCGTATCGATCTTATGGGGTAGGGTGCGCCATAGTGGAAATTTAAGCTGGTTTGAATGCCATAAACATAGTCTTTATGTTCGTTAGCTTGACCTAACAGTACGGGTTTAAAACTGCTTCCATCAAGATTCTCAGGTACAGCTCCTTTAACCAGATCAGTCAGTATAGCGTTATTTTAGTTTAAAAAAATAAGCTCTAATATTGAATTCTAAATGCAAAAAGCTCCAATAGTAAGGTCTGGACTAATATTGGTAATGTATCGGCGGGCTACAGAGCTCTTCATGATATTAGGTTCTTCAATAAGCTGATACAGATCATTCGCGTCATAACCTCAGTTAATGGCATTAAGCGATACTTTTTCTACGTGCTGGTAGATCCTAGCTAGGCACTGTCTAATCGTTAGATAAGCAAAAAATTTTGGAGGCATGTCGCCATTCTTATATTCGTGGCTATTAGTAAGCCGCGAATATTGTTGAATTTAAGACGCGTAAGAGTGGCTCTTTTACAAAAGTGATTTATAGTACTGATGATGCTTATTTTGATGGAAAAGTAGCCAGCAAATTGCTTAAGTGAGTCATGCAGATCAATACACGTTAATTTAATGGTTTGATGTTAATAACCGAGTTAGAGCGCAGGTGTTATATGACAATAAAAATGATCATGATGAAGCGCAAAATCTATCGCGTATCGTATGCGTATAAGTCAGTATTGAATGGCTTAAGTTAGCAGTTAGGGGCATATATTAACGGGCGAAAAAGAAAGAATTATTGTCTATGCGTAAGTCAGATTTAAGATTACAATGTTAAAATTATTTAATGATAAAATAATTAATAATAAAATATAAAAGTCCATAAATTTACTCTAGCAGAGAGACATAAAGAATATGCATTATAAAAAAATACTTTTAACCTTACTTTTATCGATTTTTATAAACAGCGGAGTTAATGCCTCTAATATTAAGCAGCCGAATGTGTTGTTTATTATGGTCGATGATTTAAGAGTGGAGTTAGGTGCTTATGGCGGAGAGCATGTGCAGTCTCCGAATATTGATAAATTAGCAGAGCAGGGCACACGTTTTGCTAATGCTTATGTCAGTGTTCCCGTTTGTGGGGCATCGCGTGCTAGCTTGTTAACTGGTATGAGAGCGACAAGAAGTCGTTTTAAGAACTTCTCCACTTTGGTAGATAACGATGCCCCAGAGGCCACCACTATATTTGAGCAATTTAAAAATAATGGCTATGCAACAGTCGCTTATGGGAAGATTTTTCATCACAAACAAGATACAGCTAAAAAGAGCTGGTCAGCAGGGAAAGTTTCGACTGCTGAAAAAGATAAAAGTCAAAGAACGGGTTGGCGTGATTATCACCTGCCTAAAAATATAGCTGAGTTTCAGGCAACGAAAAGAGGCCCTTCAACAGAGATGTTTGATGGTCCTGACGAAACATATTTTGATGGTAAGAACGCTAATAGAGCGATAAAAGCTATGAATGAATTTGCTGAATCTGAGAAGCCTTTTTTCTTGGCTGTCGGTTTTGTAAAGCCGCATTTACCTTTTAACGCGCCAAAAAAATATTGGGATTTATACGATGCTAATCAATTTACACTACCCCAAAATACCTTGCCTTTAGGTGCGCCACAGCGTGCATATCATAATTTTGGAGAGCTTCGAGCGTATAGTGATATTCCAGAAAGGCCTCAGCCAGTGGGTGATGAGCAAGCAAGGCGTTTAGTGCATGGCTATCATGCTGCGGTCAGTTATGCCGATGCTCAGGTGGGTAAAGTGTTAGCGGAGTTGGACCATTTGGGATTGTCCGAAAATACGATTGTTATCTTAATGGGTGATCACGGTTACAGTCTTGGTGAGCATGGTTTGTGGTGTAAGCATTCAACCTTTGATGTGGCTACTAAAACGCCTTTGATTATTCGCGCACCAAATATGCCCTCGAAACAAACGGTTGAAGGGTTGGTAGAGTTTATTGATGTGTTCCCAACATTAACGGATTTAGCCGGTATTGATACGCCTGCGCAGGCGGCAGGAATGAGCTTGGTAAAGCATCTTAAGGATGATAGTTTGCCTGCAAGGTCAGCGGTTTTTCCACGTTATCATGGAGCAGAAGCGATACATACTGATCAATTTACGTTAACTCAATGGTTCGGAGGCGGTAAAAAGGTTAAGGCGCAAATGCTCTATGATAATAAAAATGACCCAGATGAGACGCGTAATCTTGCCAATGAAGCAGAGTATCAATCTGTGTTACGCGATTTAAGTACGCAATTAGCGACTCATATGAGAACGCGAAAATAAAAGACTATCAACATTTATTAATTTATTAATTTATAAATTTATAAATTTTGTCGGATACCAGTACTTAGCCACCGATAGTCTATTCAAAGGTTGGGCCAGCAGAGCCAAGTGTACCGCCGACACCATCGATCGCTGTCCCTTCAGCGTTAATAACGATATTGCATAGGAGGCGGGTATTGACGCTAGGTTGATAGCCCGTAAGCGTAGTCTCCCAGAATTTTTCAGCCTGCGTGAAAAGCGCTTTTTGAGAATTAGATAATGTGCTGCTGAAGTTGAGGTCAATATAAATAGCTGAGGCTTGCTGCGATAAGCAAAACAATGAAACAAACGCGCAGGTACGCAGGTGCTTAAAGATGGAAGGCCTCTTATTCTCCAGGGTGTTTTAATTTGCTTTCAACCAATAAAATCATTCGGGGGAGAACGACTTTACATTTTATAATTATTAAATTGATCGTATCAGCCGTACAATCAATAAACAAGTG
>JABIQF010000118.1 GCA_018668095.1 Cellvibrionales bacterium | reverse complement strand
GTCGAAGTTAAGGCGCGAGGCTAGTTGAGTTGCAAATACTAAAAATCAGAGCACTTAAAAATCAGAGTACTTAAAAATTAGAGCAATGCGACATTAATATCAATGTTTAAGCTTGCTGACGGCTTGGGCTCATATCCAGTTCTTGCATTTTTCGAGTAAGGGTGTTTCTTCCCCAGCCCAATAAAATAGCGGCATCGCGTTTGCGACCATGACTATGTTTAAGTGCAATCTCTATCATCGTTTTCTCAAAGGTCGGTGTTGCAGAATCGAGAATACGATTTTTACCGGCGCTTAATTCGATATTAGCCCAATTACGTAATTGCTCTTCCCAAGTTGAACTTTGGTCACTCACACTTTTTTGCGGGTTCAATAATTCAGGCGGTAAATCAGATGGCTGTATTTCATTACCTGCGGCCATTACGGTTAACCAGCGACAAGTATTCTCAAGCTGTCTGACATTACCCTGCCATGGTAAGGCAGTAAATAATTTTGCGGTTTCATCGCTCAGAATTTTTGGATCAACACCAAGGTCTTTGCTGCTTACTTGTAAAAAATGCCGAGCGAGTTGAGGAATATCTTCGCTACGATCAGCTAAGCGGGGAAGATGCATACGTATAACATTAAGACGATGAAATAAATCATTACGAAACAGTTTTTGCTCAACCAATTCTTCAAGATTTTGATGCGTAGCTGCAATAACTCTAACATCTACTTTTATGGGCGTGTGTCCGCCGACACGATAAAACTCTCCATCTGCAAGTACACGCAGTAATCGCGTTTGTATATCAGCAGGCATATCGCCTATTTCATCTAAGAATAATGTGCCGCGAGTGGCTTGTTCAAAGCGGCCAACACGTTGTTGTGATGCGCCAGTAAATGCCCCTTTTTCATGGCCAAACAATTCTGATTCAACCAAATCTTTTGGTATAGCCGCCATATTTAAAGCAATAAAAGCATTGTCACGACGTGGGCTATGTTGATGCAAAGCCTTAGCGACTAATTCTTTACCTGTTCCCGATTCACCATTAATCAATACATTAATGTTTGATTGCGATAAACGACCAATAGCACGAAACACTTCTTGCATGGCAGGTGCTTGGCCAATCATCTCTGTCGGTACATTCGCCGAATCATCAACTGAACTGCTATCATTTTCATCAGCGAAATCAAGTGCGCGTCGCGTCATCGCAACGGCATCATCAATATCGAAAGGCTTAGGAAGGTATTCAAATGCACCGCGTTGATAAGAAGAAACGGCGTTGTCGAGATCTGAATGAGCAGTAGTAATAATCACAGGAAGCTTTGGATGTTTATCAACAATTTTGGCTAACATCTCTAAGCCATCCATACCTGGCATGCGAATATCACTGACAATAACATCAGGCACATCAGATTCTAAGCGCGTCAATAGAGCTTCTGCATCGGTAAAAACATCGACATTCATGCCCGAGCGTGAAAGAGCTCTTTCTAATACCCAGCGAATGGATTTGTCGTCATCAACAATCCAAACATTGTTTGCTTTTGACATATTAAAATCTCCTATTAACCGCTAACGTGTAGCGGTAAAAAAATTGAAAAGCAGGTATCGCCGACATCGCTAGAAAACGCGATTAAACCATGGTGTTGGTTGACGATAGATTGCGCAATAGAAAGCCCAAGACCAGAGTTACTTGCGTGACCACTGACCATAGGGATAAAAACTTTGTCTTGAATATCGTTTGGTATGCCCGGACCGTTATCTCGAATATCAATACGGCAAACTAATTTATGATTATGCCCGCCGATAGTAAATTGACGGATAACACGACTCGAAATAGTGATTTTCGGTTTAGCGCCATCATCGGGCTTTGTTTGTAATGCTTGCACAGCATTACAAGTAATATTCAGTGCGGCTTGAATGAGTCGTTCAGGATCGGCAAGAAAATCGGGGATGCTAGGATCATAGTCTCGGATAATACTAATACGATCACCGGCATCAGCTTCGGTTAATTGACGCACGCGCTCTAACACTTCATGAATGTTGATGGTTGAGAGGCTCTGCGGCTTTGCAGGCCCAAGCATGCGATCCACTAAATTTCTTAAACGGTCAGCCTCGCTAATAATGACTTGCGTGTATTCTTTTAAATTGTCATCAATCAGTTCGCGTTCTAACAGCTGCGCCGCGCCGCGTAAGCCACCTAATGGATTTTTGATTTCATGAGCCATTCCTTTTAATAAGGCATGGGTAGATTCTTGTGCTGAAAAAAGTGTCTCTTCACGGCTAATGCGTAGTAGGCGATCAATAGGCTGAATTTCAACAATCAATGCGCTGCCAGGAATATCTTCAATAGGTGTAATTGTGTAATCGACAGTGGTTTTCACTATCTTGCTGCCGCTGCTCGTGGTCAGAATAGCTTCACGTTGTGTATGGGGCCTTCCGGAAGCCAATGTTTCCTGAAGAGTGACAACGGTTGAATCGGCAGCCATAAGTAATTTTTTAATAGGCTGGCCAATATGCCGATTACCACTTAGCCCCAGCAAAATCTCAGCGGCAGCATTTATATGGCTCAGGTGCAGCTGGTCATCCAGCAGCAAAATGGCAGTGCTGAGGTTCTCAAGTAGTCGTGTATGTAGTTGTTCTGAAATCATAATATAGTCATAGCAAGAATCGTGCGCAAAATACCAATATTGGGGCATTATTTATTTTTTATTAAAAACACATATAAAACAGTAACTTGTAATTTATAAGCGACAGCTAGAAAGCAGATGCTGCAGCTTTTTAACTATTTCTAGAAAAATGAGTGAGCCTATTGTAGCCTTTGCACCAGCATGGTGCACTAATTGAATGTTTTAATATTGGTCGATGGCAGATTACTGAGACCCAGCGAAATATGAAAAAATATTGAATCACTGCATAATTGGACTATTGTTGTGGCTGCTGCGGTGATTGTTTTGATCTCAGTCTTCTCTTTAAACACAGGTACGTTTGATATTTATGCGATCTCACTCATTATTAATTGTCTTATTAATGGTCTCTTTGGGTCTCAACGCTTATTTACTGTTAAGCCACTCCATTGGTCTACCAGTGATGACGAATGCATTAGGCCTGCCCTCGGATCGCTTAAACACAGAGCCCCGAGATGATCTCACTGCTATCAACAGTGGAAAAAATCAGCAACGCCAAATAGAAAGCTTATTTCGCATTGGTGATAAAAAAAATGATAAAGCATTACTGATCGCTGATTTAAACGACGCTTTTCTTGCCGGTGATTTCGATACAGCCATTGATGGCTGGCAATGGCTGAGTAGTTATGAAGTGAATTTGGCGAGGCAATTAAAAACACAATGGCTTAGTCGCGCAGAGCAGTGGCTGCTTGAAGATAAAATTGAATCAGTAAAATTATTAACCGAAGTATGGCTTCGCGCGCGCCCATACGATAAAGCATTACGTTACTTACAAGTGCAATGGGAGTTAGCTGCTGGGCAAACTAAAAGTGCCTTAGAGACGCTTTACGGCTTAATGGGAGAATTGCCGACGACTGAACAAGGTCGTGTTGTTCGAGAAATTTCAAAAATAGTTGATGCCGAGATTACGCGTTTAAGTGAGCAGAAAGCTTGGCAACCCATGATTACTTTTATTGAACGCTTACTTTGGCATGAACCTCAGCACCCTCCTTATTTATTAATGTTGGCAAAGGCACATATAGAGTTGCAACAATATTCTCAAGCTAAGACATTATTATATAGCTTACAATTTAATGCATTTTACGCTGAACAAGTTAAATCGTTATTGGCCATCATTGCGTTAAATGATTTGCAATCAATGTCGATTGTATTAGAGCAGCAACGAGAGCATTACTTAGTGAATGGTCTCGTTGATAGCAAAAATTCGATTCGATTAATGATTGATACCGGCGCCTCTATTTCTGTCATGTCAACAGAGTACTTTCAGCGAATTAAAAAACAGCTTGCTCCTGAGTTTGTTCGTAACGCAAGAATTAATACTGCCGGTGGTGTCGTGAAAGCGCCGATTTATCAATTCGCTTCTTTTCAGATAGGTGACTATCGAATACCAAACATGCAGTTTGTCATCATGGTATTAGAGAAAAGTGGTAGTAAAGAAAATGGCGATGGCTTATTAGGGATGAATTATTTGAAAGCGTTTGATTTTCAACTCGATCAGAAAAACAGTCGCTTATTATTAAAGCCTCGTTAAAAATAGTTTCAGTTATTTTGGTTTAGAGCGCTGTACTTTAAGAAGATGGCGTTTTGCATCTGAAAGATTTTTTTCTAATAATGTTAATCGTTTTAAATAGTCTGATGAAGGCCTGGCTCCGCCACCTGCATTACCAACAAAATCACCTTCAGTAGGTTCGCTTCCTATTTCTAACATTAGCTCAGCTTCTTCCACATTGGCTTTTGCCGCTTTGAGTGAGCGCTTCCAATCTTGCTTGTCTTGCTGATGTTGAATGTGTTTATCACGATTTTTATTTTTAGTGGCCTGCGCACGTTTTTCTTGCGCTTCTTTAAGCCAGTCGGGTTGATTCTCAATAAGGCTTTCAGGTGTTGGCGTAATATTTTGCTGTGGGTCAGCCTCAGGAACGGCTTCTATGTGATGGTCGGTATTTTCTGGCGGATGGTCAGTAAAAGTAACTTTTCCGTCGGCGTCAATAACGCGATAAACTTCGGCATTGGCTGATGCCATAATGGTTAAGCTAATTATGGCGAGAGTTTGCTTTAAAAAAACGAGGGCGTTAATCATTGTTGGTCATCACTCTAAGTGTAAGATATAAGCTGTAGCTTATATCTATATAAAGACAATTTCTTAGCAGAGAGTTCCGTTTTTGAATGCGTCTTTGTCTATAATAAAAAAGACGCATTCTGAGCTTACTTAAGCAAGCTATTGATTTAGCTTACTTGGGCTAAGTCACCTTTTGTTTCTAGCCATTTCTTTCGATCGGCAGCGCGTTTTTTCGCTAATAACATATCCAATAATTTCTCGGTACCATCCGTTGCGTCAGCAGTCAGCTGAACAAGACGACGAGTATCAGGATCCATAGTGGTTTCGCGTAATTGCAGAGGATTCATTTCACCCAAACCTTTAAAGCGTTGCACGTTCACTTTACCGCGTTTTTTCTCTGCTTTAATACGATCTAACACACCGGTTTTCTCAGCTTCGTCCAAGGCGTAATAAACGTTGTCACCTATATCAATACGATACAGTGGCGGCATGGCAACATAGACATGTCCAGCCGCGACTAAAGGTTTAAAGTGTCTAACAAATAAAGCGCAAATTAATGTCGCAATATGCAAGCCATCTGAATCGGCATCGGCCAAAATACAAATTTTGTGATAACGCAAACCCGATAAATCACTAGATGCAGGATCAATGCCCATGGCTACGGCAATGTTATGGATTTCATCTGACGCTAAAATTTCTTGTGAGTCGACTTCCCAAGAATTTAAAATTTTACCTCTTAGCGGTAAAATGGCTTGGAAGTTTCGGCTGCGTGCTTGCTTTGCCGATCCGCCCGCCGAGTCACCCTCAACTAAAAACAATTCTCCGAGTACTGGGTCATCGCTAGAGCAGTCGGCTAACTTACCCGGTAATGCTGGCCCTTGAACGATTCGTTTGCGCGCCACTTTTTTGGCTTTGCGCGAGCGTGCTTGAGCACTGTTAATGGCTAGCTCAGCAATTTGATCGGCTTCTTCAGTATGCTGGTTTAACCAAAGTCCTAATGAATCTTTTGCGACGCCAGAAATAAATGCGACACATTCGCGTGAAGATAAACGCTCTTTGGTTTGACCTGAAAATTGTGGGTCAGCAAGCTTTGCCGATAAAACATAACTGCAGCGATCCCAAATATCATCAGCCGTTAGTTTTAAACCTTTGGGTAATAAGTTTCGAAATTCACAGTACTCACGTATGGCTTCAAGTAAGCCGGTTCGCAAACCATTAACATGTGTGCCGCCTTGAGCTGTTGGAATTAAGTTGACATAACTTTCGGCAATAATTTCGCCGCCATCAGGCATCCATTGTACTGCCCAGTCGGCTGCTTCTGTCTCGGCAGAAAAGCTACCCATAAACGGTTCTTTTGGAAGCACTTCCCAGCCGCGAGTTGCGGAGACTAGATAATCTCTTAAACCGTCTTCATAAAACCATTCATCTTTATCGCCGCTTTGTTCATCAAGAAACGTAATGCGAAGGCCTGGACAGAGCACAGCTTTGGCACGTAAAACATGTTGTAAGCGACGTACCGAAAATTTAATCGCATCAAAATATTGTTTGTCGGGCCAAAACCTAACCGTGGTGCCGGTGTTGCGTTGACCAACTGTGCCGGTCTCTTTTAATTTATTTTTTCTTTTACCGTCGGCAAAAGAAATATTATATTCTTTGCCATTACGTTTAATGTCGACTTCAAGACGCGTTGAGAGCGCGTTAACCACCGATACTCCTACACCGTGAAGGCCGCCAGAAAATTGATAATTTTTATTTGAGAATTTACCACCGGCATG
>JABIQF010000097.1 GCA_018668095.1 Cellvibrionales bacterium | reverse complement strand
TGTAATACACGCTGAAAACCCAGCGTAGGCTGAGTATCACGCTCTTCATCATCTTCGTTAAGTAAGGGGGTTGTTGAATTGATAAACTCAACAAGACTAGAACTTAATTTTTTGACTTCTACACCACAGGCAGTGAGAACATCGGATGCATCTTGATTATCAAGCATTGCTAACAACAAATGCTCAACAGTCATAAACTCATGTCGCTTATTGCGAGCAACTTTGAATGCGCTATTGAGAGTACTTTCTAGCTCTTTATTGAGCATGTTTACAACTACCTCGTACAACTGACTCTTATATTAAAAACAAAGAACATTATTCTTCTTTAAATGACTCTATTTCACAAAGAAGTGGATGCTGGCTTTCTCTGGCATATTGATTCACCAAAGACGCTTTTGTTTCTGCAATATCACGTGTGTAAGAACCACAAACTGCTCGACCCATGGTATGTACTGTCAACATAACTCTGGTCGCAGCTTCACGATCTAAATTGAAAAACGTTTCCATCACCTCAACGACAAACTCCATCGGCGTGTAGTCGTCGTTCAGCATTACAACGTTATACATTGAAGGGACTTCGAGTTTGGGCTTAGAAACCTCAACCGCAAACGCTAGATCACCGTCATGCTCGTCATCTGCTGCATCACTACTCATTAATAAGGGTAGTAGAAATTCATTATTTTGAGAGTTTTTCATGTTATTTTTTTACCACTTTATGCGAAAGTTGTTGCCTATCATACAGGCTGCTCAACTTTTATGCTGTTGGGTTTTTACTTGACTATTTATGCTACAGGCGTTAAAAAGTTGTGCTGAGGCTTTTAAAAGAGCCTGTTACAGCCTGCACGATAAAGCCAAGTCGTTGATTATACACTTATTCTTTTTTTTCTCTATAGTGTCAACACCTTAATTTAATAGAGAATCAACAAGATAAGATAAAGATACGATAAGGATAATGACTGAATTGAAGGACTAACTATTATGCAAACAGGTGTGGTGAAATGGTTCAATAACGCCAAAGGATATGGCTTTATTTTAACCGATATAGAAAACAAAGATGTATTTGCACATTACTCTGCTGTCGATATGGATGGCTACCGTACATTAAGAGCCGGTCAATGTGTTGCATTCGAAGCCGTTGATGGACCAAAAGGGCTTCATGCTGCCAGCATAACGATACTCGCCGAAGCGCCAGACGTAAGTAGCGAGCCAAAAGATGCCGGCATTAGCAGCGATGCAGAACAAACGAGCGAGATTAATCATAAGCTTACAGGAGAAACCGAAGCAGCCATCTAGCTTTGGATCAGGCACTCACAATCTCCATTGCTAAAAAACTATAATAACGAACACAAAAAAGCCGACGCTAACGTCGGCTTTTTTGTGCCTAACCGCATTCGCGGCAAGCAGCAGCAATTAGTCCATATGCTTAATAATAGCATCGCCGAACTCTGAACACTTAAGCAGTGTTGCATCATCCATTAAACGCTCAAAATCATAAGTCACAGTCTTAGCAGCAATCGCACCTTCAACGCCAGATACAACAAGATCGGCCGCTTCATTCCAACCAAGATGACGCAACATCATCTCTGCAGACAAAATAACCGAACCAGGATTCACTTTATCCTGACCAGCATATTTAGGCGCAGTGCCGTGAGTGGCTTCAAACAACGCAATATCATCAGACAAGTTAGCACCTGGCGCAATACCAATACCACCTACCTGAGCAGCAAGCGCATCAGAGATGTAATCACCGTTAAGGTTTAACGTAGCTATTACGCTGTATTCATCTGGACGCAATAAAATCTGCTGCAACATGGCATCAGCAATAACATCTTTAATGATAATCTGTTTACCGGTAACAGGGTTGTTCATGGTCATCCATGGGCCACCGTCTAAAAGCTCAGCGCCAAACTCTTCTTTAGCAAGTTCATAGCCCCACTCTTTAAAAGCGCCTTCAGTGAACTTCATGATGTTACCTTTGTGAACCAATGTCACAGACGGTAAATCTTGATCAATACAATATTGAATCGCTTTACGGACTAAACGCTTAGTGCCCTGCGATGAAACTGGCTTAACACCAATGCCGCAATCTTCAGGGAAACGAATTTTTGAAACGCCCATTTCATCACGGAAAAAGGCAATAACTTTATCGGCCTCTTCTGATCCCGCTTTCCACTCAATACCCGCATAAATATCTTCTGAATTCTCACGAAAGATAATCATGTCCGTTTTTTGTGGCTCTTTAACCGGTGAAGGTACACCCGTAAACCAGCGCACAGGACGCTGACAAACGTACAAATCTAACTCTTGTCTTAAGGCGACGTTTAATGAACGGAAACCACCACCCACTGGCGTAGTTAACGGACCTTTAATCGCCACTTTATATTCGCGAATAGCATCTAGCGTTTCTGCTGGAAACCAATCACCTTCATATTTCTCAGCTGCTTTTTCGCCATTGTAAATTTCCATCCAAGCAATAGAGCGCTTGCCGCCATAGGCTTTAGCAACAGCTGCATCAGTTACTGCTAACATTGGCGGGGTAACATCTACACCAATTCCATCACCTTCAATATAAGGTATGATTGGGCAATCAGGCACAGAAATTGAGCCGTCGGTATTGGTAGTGATTTTAGCGCCATCTGCAGGCACAACAATATGTTGATATCCCATGTTAAGGAGTACTCCGTTAAAATTACGTTTACTGCTACGTTTTGGTTAAAAGACGTGGTTAAAATGTTTCTTGCCGTGGCTTAACCACGACAGCCTATAAATCTGATCAACGCTAACGGCCAACCCAATACGCTCTAACGTTGATACAACAGTTAGCTCGGGTGGATAATGACAATAGCGGAAGCTTATAATGCGCGTTTTTGCGGGGCAGGATTATAGCACCGCAAATGTAGCAGTGTCGCCACTCAGGGCCTATTTAAGCGCTTTACTACCAACAAATACCGAGCCAATTACCACCACTAAGTAAAATAGGAATTTTGCATTGGAGTTTTTACTGTTCAACAAGCCCTATCAAGTTCTTTGTCAGTTTACTGATAAGAAGAATAATGCGGCAAATACTGGCGAAAACACAAACGACTCATCGCCTAAGCGGGACACATTATCTCAATTTATTGACCAGCCTAACTTCTACCCCGCCGGCAGACTCGACTTCTTATCTGAAGGACTTTTAATACTGACCGACAGCGGAGAACTGCAAGCACGTATCACTGAACCCGCTCAAAAGATGGAAAAATCCTACTGGGTACAAGTAGAGGGAGCACCATCAGAAGAGGCCTTAATGCAGCTAAGAAAAGGCGTCATTCTCAACGATGGACTGACCCTGCCCGCTCGCGCTGAACTCATCGAAGAGCCCCATTGCCTCTGGGCTAGACAGCCACCGGTTATCGACCATCGACAACAAAATAGTCAGTGGATAAATATCAGCATTAAACAAGGAAAAAATCGTCAAATACGACGTATGATGGCCAGCGTTGGCCACCCAGTCCTTCGCTTAGTTCGACACCAAATAGGCCCATGGAAACTCGATGGTTTACCTTCAGGTGAAAGCAAAATGATTAAGGTCAACTTACCTGCGGCAGCAAAAAAGCCAAACACACACCGAAAAAAGCGCCCTGCAAAATTTAAAAAGAACGCTAAACTTTAAATAATGGATAACAGCTTTTTAAGCCGCTCGTAAAAGCTCAACTCATATCAACCCAAAAGAGACATGAAAACCAACCCTATGAGTACAAAAAACACTCAACCCATATCGGATAATGAAACTTTAAGCTTTACTCCACACGTTACAGTAGCTGTGGTTATTGAGCGTGACGGCCGATTTTTAATGGTTGAAGAATATTCCTCCAACGGGCGCGCAGTCATCAATCAGCCAGCAGGTCACCTTGAGGCTGATGAGACTTTAATCGAAGCGGCTGTGCGAGAAACATTAGAAGAAACGCGCTGGAACGTTGAGATTACCGGCCTGCTCAATATGAATCTTTATTTATCGCCTAATAACGGCGTCACCTACCATAGAACCACGTTTATCGGCACAGCCATTAGCGAAGACCTTAACGCAAAGTTAGATGATGGCATTATTCAAGCCATCTGGCTTACGCCTGAGGAGATCGAAGCACGCCAAGAGCAGCATCGCAGCCCTATTGTCAGTAAAGCTATTCAGCAATACCTTAATGACCCTCATTATCCTTTGGCCATGATTAGCGATTACCGTTAGAATACTCCCCGCTTTAGACTGTCGGCGCCAGCCTTAGCGCTGTTTAACATTATTGTGCGCCCTACTACCACGAGAAAACCCTTTTTAGCATGAGTAAAGTGATTGTCGGCATCTCCGGCGGCGTTGATTCATCCGTAACCGCATTAGAACTGCTCAATCAAGGGCATGACGTCGAAGCCCTGTTCATGAAAAACTGGGATGAAGACGACGGAACTGAATACTGTACTGCTCGCACCGACCTAGAAGATGCGATGCGCGTCTGCGACAAACTGAATATCGAATTACACACCGTCAACTTTGCCCAGCAATACTGGGACAATGTCTTTGAGCATTTTTTAGCCGAATACAATGCCGGTCGCACACCAAACCCTGACGTGCTGTGTAACCGAGAAATAAAATTTAAAGTCTTTGCCGATTACGCAGAAAAGTTGGGGGCAGATTTTATAGCCACTGGGCACTATGCAAGAACGTCTCACGGCAGCGAAGGAACTCGCTTGCTAAAAGGAATCGATCACAATAAAGATCAGAGTTATTTTCTTCACGCGGTTTCACATCAGCAACTCGCTAAAACACTATTTCCCATTGGTGAAATGGAAAAATCATCCGTACGTGCCATCGCTAAAAAAGCTGACTTAGTCACCCATGACAAAAAAGACAGTACCGGTATTTGCTTTATTGGTGAGCGACGCTTTAAAGACTTTCTCGAGCGCTACCTGCCGGCCAATCCAGGGCCGATTATCGATGACAACGGCAACCCCATGGGCAAACACAGCGGTCTGATGTTCCATACCATTGGCCAGCGACAAGGCCTTGGCATTGGTGGCGTTGCCAACGCGGCACAAGCCCCTTGGTATGTTGCTGAAAAACGACTTGAAGATAACACTTTAATTGTGGTGCAAGGCAATCAGCATGAGCTGCTTTTCACTCACAGTCTAACGGCCATCGATAGCCATTGGATTGGCGAAAAACCTGAACTGCCACTCAAATGCAAAGCCAAAACTCGCTATCGACAAGAAGACCAAGCCTGCACCATTACCAGTGATGATAATGCTCAGCTATCAGTTGAATTTGACGAGCCTCAGCGCGCAATTACTCCCGGCCAATATATCGTTTTTTATTCGGACGACCACTGCCTAGGCGGCGCCGTTATTCAACAAGCCTTTAAATAACATTAAAGGCTTCATCAAGCCCACACAAGTCATTGATCATAAACCTAATAGCCCACAGGCTTAGCGCTTCGCGACAATAGCAGTGAATGCGAGAGGTGAATTTGCACAGCCTCAGTAATTGACTCAAACGAGGCTTTTGCGCATAGTAGCGACCTCGAACAAAGCCGCTTATTAAGCCCTCACAAACAGCTTTTCGCTAGCGGCCACAGCCTTATATTACCCACTAACAACAAAGAATTTATTATGCCAAGTGAACTTAAAGCCGTTTCTCCCATTGATGGTCGCTATGCCAGCAAAACTGCCCCGCTAACAGAGATTTTTAGCGAATACGGACTTATAGCCTCTCGCGTGCTTGTTGAAGTTCGTTGGTTACAAGCTCTCGCTGAGCAACCGGGTATTACAGAGCTACCTGCACTCAGTGAAGCATCAGTGAATGCGCTTAACGATATCGTTAATCAATTTAACGAAGAAGATGCTGAAGCCATTAAGACCATAGAGCGCACAACGAATCACGACGTTAAAGCGATAGAATATTTTCTTAAAGCCAAGCTCGACGAAATGCCTGAACTTGCTGACGCAAAAGAATTTATTCATTTTGCTTGCACATCAGAAGACATTAATAACTTATCGCATGCGGTTATGCTTCAAGCTGGCAAGCAAGCGTTATTGCCAACGATGAATCGCATTGTTGATACGCTAACAGCTTATGCAAAAGAATGGGCAGCACAACCTATGCTCTCACGCACGCATGGTCAAACGGCGAGTCCAACCACTGTAGGTAAAGAATTTGCAAATGTCGTTGCTCGCCTAAGAAGACAAATAGCACAATTAGAAAATTGCGAAATTCTGGGTAAAATTAATGGCGCTGTAGGAAACTACAATGCTCACCTTTCGGCCTACCCTGATATTGACTGGCAGGCGCACGGTGAAAATTTTGTAGAAGGCTTAGGGCTTAAGTGGAATCCTTATACCACTCAAATTGAACCGCATGATTATATCGCCGAGCTATTTCATAATATCGCTCGCTTTAACACTATCATCATAGATTTCGACAGAGATATTTGGGCTTATATTTCTAAAGGTTTCTTCAAGCAAAAACAAATTGAAGGTGAAATTGGTTCATCGACCATGCCACACAAAGTGAACCCAATTGACTTTGAAAATTCAGAAGGCAACTTAGGTTTAGCTAATGCTGTGCTAGGACATATGGCCGAAAAATTGCCTGTTTCACGCTGGCAGCGTGACTTAACTGACTCTACCGTATTAAGAAATATGGGTGTCGGCTTTGCCTATAGCCTTATCGCTTATGAAGCGACATTAAAAGGCTTAAGTAAATTACAGCTCAATGCAGAAGTGATTGATGATGACTTAGATAATGCATGGGAAGTCTTAGCAGAACCGCTTCAGACTATTATGCGTCGCTATGGCGTAGATGAGCCGTATGAAAAATTAAAAGCATTAACGCGCGGTAAAAAAGTGAATGCAGAATCACTCGCTGAATTTATTGAGCAGTTAGATGTGAATCAAGAAGCTAAACAAGCCATGCTGGCATTAACACCAGCTAACTATATTGGCCATGCTGAGCAGCTTGCGAAAAATATTTAATACTGAAAAACAAAAAGGGCTGAATATTGAGGACTGCAGTTTATGCCGAAGTGTGAAGCCCGCACTCACGACCATCTTGAACCTTAGTCGGATCAAAATAATGCCTGCAAGATAAAAGCTCATTGTCTTGCATGTATTGCTCAACCTGCTTATCCGACCAATAAAATAATGGCGCCACCTTCAAAATACCGCGCGCATCCCAGCTTAAAATATCTAACGATTTACGGTGCTCAGTTTCCTGCTGACGAATACCCGTAATCCAAATTTCTGGAGCCCACTCACTAATCGCACGATTAAAAGGCTCTAACTTAACTTGCCGAGTAAACTCAGCATGCATGTCTTCATCATCCATGGTTGGAATTCCGCCCATAATCGCATTACGGCGCTCGGACGTCATCAGCGGTGAATAGACATGGTAATCGAGTGGAATACGTTGAATAAGCTTATCGGCAACCACATAGGTATCGCGGAGGTTATAACCAGTATCGACCCAAACAGTCGGCACCGTTTGATCAACCTGACTAATGACATTGAGCATGACAGCAGCGTTCTTACCAAAGCTGGTAGTCGCAATAGTCTTTTTAGACTGCGACAGCGCCCAAGCAACAATTTCTGTCGCGCTTGCACCATGAAGCTGCTGATTAATTTTCTCAATATCCACGTTCAAACAATCTTGTATGCTTATAGGCAAATTAAGGGCCCATTTCTCAGCCGTGCAATTTAGCCGAAAGCATGGCAATCGCCTAATACTTTAATGACATAAAGTTATAACAAAAAGACTGGTTAGCAAATTTTTAGATAAATCTATTAAGGGATTACGCCAAGCGACGGAATTTTTGAGTAGGACTCAGCACAGGTGAAGCGCCCTGACCTAGCGCTGAAGCCAGATGATCACGCCAATCAGCCAACGTAAGAGGACGCCGAGAGGCAATACAAATAATGTTTTCATAATTAGGCTCTCGCAAGGTATAGCCCGAAGAAAACGCCGAAGGCAGAGAGCATAAAGCCCCAGAGACTAATGATCGCGCCTCGCGGCTTGAGACGCAGTTGGCAATCAACAGGCCATTAGGCGTCAGACAAGCCTTAATCCGCCGAAACCAACGACCTTTATTCGCCGCAAAAGCAATCGCCCTACAAGGCTCTCCCTCATGCTCAAAAAACAAATCATCAATAATTAAATCAAACGATGGCCCATTATAATTTTGCAGCCAATCAATCGCGTCGGCATGAATCAAGCGAACCCTTCGACGATCAAGGCCAACAAATCGTCTAGCCACATAAAGATGGATCTTATCAATATCAACGCCAGTAATATTAGCGCTGGGAACATAGTCACTTATTTTTTTTATTGCCGCTCCAGCACCAACACCCAGCACTAAAACGCGTAAGGGCTTATCTGGCTGCCGAAAAAATAAAGGCAACCAGAGCATATCCCAAACGCCACCATTTAATAATCGACCGCCATGATACTGAGAATGGAACACCTGATTACGATACAGGCGAATAGAAGCGCCCGCTGTGCGAACCTGATAATGATTACCGGCGTGTTGGCGCTCCCAAATAATCATTGATTAAAGCCTAAAAAACGTTTGATTATACGGCTACTTAATTTCAAACGTTGCCACAATATGAGACTCAACGCCTATACTGCCTTTCGACGTCGCGGCCCCAGAGTCACTGCTCATCATTGCCATACGTCCCTTAAAAGGTGTAGCAGAGCGCGAACTATTTTCTTTAAGATCAATGAGACCTAACAACTTCAGCCCACTCGCTTTAGCTAATAATAAAGCCTTTTTTTCAGCATTTTTATAAGCCGCTTCTAAAGCCTGTAATGAAAGCGCATCTTGTTGACTAGAAGCTAACTGCACTTGCTCAAAACGAATGACATCGAGCTGACCTAACGATTCCATAATGGCACCATACTGGTCAATATCCATTAAACGAACAGCAACATTACGCTTTGCATCATGACCAATAATTTGTCGCTGACGCTCATAGTCAATCACTGGAGCAATCGATAAATCCATCGCCTGAATATCCTTTTCGGGAATATCGAATTGACTTAAAGCAGCCATCACTTTACGCATCTTTTTTTCAACATTTTTATAAGCCACGGCTGCCGTTGCCGCCCTGGCATCAAGCCCAACAACAAAACGAATTTGATCAGGTTCAACACTCACGCTGGCATTGCCCTGAACCACTATTGTCTTCGTCCCTTTAACACCATAACTTTGGCTACCATCAGATGCCATAACTGAAGAAAGCGGTGTTAAAAAAACCACTACCACTAATAAACTTTTTAAATAATTCATTCCTTTTAAAAAAATCATTGTCGTCTCCAAGGTAAAAGCTGATATTAATTGATTCTTAAAGTGATTAACAAACTACAATTAAGTCGCCAATTATGAAAGCACAATAAATAATGCCGTATTACCCCGGACAATGCGAATTAACATCTTACCACTGCTGCGCTCAGCCACTTTGGCTAATTGCTTAAGATTACTCACGGCTAGTCGATTAACCGATACAATTCTGTCACCCACTCTTAAGCCCGATGATGAGGCATTAGAGCCATCGATAATATCAGCAACCACCACGCCATTGCCGCCACTAGCATCTTGTAAATCGGCACCATTTAATTGCGGATGAATTTTATTGGCACGACTCAGTAAATCCCTTCGCTCACCAACCACTACCGTCATTTTGCGTTTTTTTCCTTCACGCAACAACTCAAGCTTTAACGCATCACCTATTCTCACGCTGCCAACGGCATTTCTAAGCTGTGAGGCCGTATTGATAGTTTTTTGATTCACCATCACAATAATATCCCCAGCCTCAAGTCCGGCCAAATAAGCCGCTGAATCTTCTTGAACCTGCGTAATCAAGACACCCTTTTGCTGAGCATCCAAATCAAAAGCCTCAGCTAACGAGCTAGTCATATCTTGAATGATAACGCCTAGCTGCCCGCGGCGGACCTCACCATGCTCTAAAAGCTGATCGCTACTGTTACGCGCCATATTCATAGGAATGGCTAAACCAATGCCTACATTGCCTCCGTTGGGCGCGATAATAGCGGTATTGATACCCACCAATTCACCACGTAAGTTAACCAGTGCGCCACCTGAATTACCTGGATTAATAGAGGCATCGGTTTGAATAAAATT
>JABIQF010000185.1 GCA_018668095.1 Cellvibrionales bacterium | reverse complement strand
CCGGCGCTTCATCATCAACTACAGCATTAATTGGGTAGTTAACCAAGCCTGTGGCGTCCTCATCAAGCAGTTCTGCAATCGAGGCGACCGAGATACGTGACATCACATCAATTACATTCAAATTTTGTACCGCTGTAATTACCTCTGCATTATTAAGAATGCCATCAGCAGCATCGTTAGTCAGCGCAGTAAAATCAAGCGCTTCGTTTTCAACAATAAAAGCTAAGGATTCAATAGCACCACGATATTGCGCCACCGCTTTTTGGCTATCAGTGGACGTTGTATTTTCGTCAAGTATCGGGGGAACGCTAAAGATATCGATATCTGCAGCCATACCAAAACCAAAGAATGCTTTTGCAGCAGCTTGCGCATTGACTAAATTATCTAGAACAGTAGCAGCATCACTGTCACTATTACTAGCTATGGCAACCGCAATGGTTGTTAGTGGCGTTGCATAAAAACGCATAGCAGTAAGGGTATCAATATTCTTTGCAATGGTTCTTACTTGAGAGATAACCGGTGGCTGTCCCGTCGTTAAATCAATGGTGTCATCATTCGCTGTAACAACGACCATAAAGGGGCCTGTACCGGCATCTAACGTTAACTCTAAGTTATCGGCCAACGCTGTTACTGCATCAGAAGTTACGTCTGCAACTAATAGATTATCATCCGTATCTGAGTCAGTAAGATAATCTTGCAAATGATAAACGGCAATATCCGCAGCTGCCATTGGACCATCTGTGCCGAAAACACTAATCGTGTTTGCTTCTTCAGGTTCTGGTGCAGGAGAACTCGAACCCCCGCCGCCACAAGCAGTTAAAAGCAAAGACAATAAAGATACCATCAACAATTGAGGAACCAAGGATACGCGCATAAGAGAAACCTTAACGATTATTTTTTTAGTGATAAGCTTCGAATAAAATTAAATACAAACCAGACATTCAAAGAATCTACATTTTTTATATTTTGATAGGCAAAACTTAAAAGATAAACCGTGTCATCCATAATAGGATATCGACAACCTACGCCGAGCTTACCAAGCTAAGCATCTGCCCACCAAGTTTTGCTGCTAATCTTAGCTTACAGGAAATCCTTATTATGGCTATCACAACAAGATAAATGATGGTCAAAATACGTCGAATCCGACTCGACCATTAAATCGACCCAAAAACTCACAGCTAGCCTCTTAATACTAGGCTTTTACTGATGATATATCGTTCAACTAAAACGCATCCGGCAAACTCAGCACCGGCTCTGCCAATGCCGACACCAATTCTTTTAACTCGAGAATATGTTCAGACCAATAGCGCTCAGTATTAAACCAAGGAAAGCTCGCAGGAAACGCAGGATCATGCCAACGCCTTGCTAACCAAGCACTGTAATTGAGAACACGCAAAGCACGCATCGGCTCAATCAATCTCAGCTCTGCTGTGTTGAACGGATAAAAGGCTTCGTAGCCTTCAATAATTTCACTTAACTGTCGCTGCTTATTTGAAGTATCACCCGACAATAACATCCATAAATCTTGAATCGCAGGGCCTGTCATCGCATCATCAAAATCAACAAAGTGCGGTCTATCATCACGCCACAAAACATTACCCGGATGACAATCACCATGCAGGCTTATCGCCGTAAAATCATCTGATTCTGGATTGGCTTTCTCAATCGCTATTAACAACTCTTTCGAAATAGATTCATACGCCGCGCGTAAATCTTTAGGAATAAAACCGTTATCTAACAAATACGCTACGCTATCATGCCCAAACGCTTTAACGCGCAAATCGATACGATGCCTAAAGGGATAGCTCGCCCCCACCGCATGAATACGTCCAATAAATTGACCCAACTGATAAAGGTGATCAAGATTATCAAGCTCTGGCGCTCGCCCACCTTGACGAGGATAAATCGAAAAATAAAAATCATTAAACTTAGCAAGTGTTGGCGTTTCACCCTCTTGAATAACAAGGGGCGGCACAACAGGAATATCTAAATCATAAAGCTTCTGGGTGAACACATGCTCTTCTATAATTTGCGCTACCGTCCAACGATCAGGACGATAAAATTTAACGATAACCGGCTCCCCCTCATCAATACCTACTTGATAAACACGGTTTTCATAGCTGTTTAACGCCAATATACGCGCATCCGATAAACGCCCCGTTGATTCAACTGCATCAATCACAACATCAGGCGTAAGAAGCTGGTAAGGATGATCCTCAACCGAAGGTGGCGCTGTTTCTGCAGCAGCATCCTCTAACGATTCTATACGG
The DNA here is from genome assembly GCA_018668095.1 of Cellvibrionales bacterium. Lineage (GTDB taxonomy): Bacteria > Pseudomonadota > Gammaproteobacteria > Pseudomonadales > UBA7434 > UBA7434. The sequence goes on along the minus strand of JABIQF010000185.1, from coordinate 12,366 downwards.
TTACCACGATTATCATCAGACTCATCATCGTCATGATCAGTGATGTGATCATCATTATTCATTTGTCTGTACCTTATTCTTTTGCGCCGAACGACTGCGCTCAAGTAATTCACATAATTGCTGTGCGCCCTGTAATATTCTAGGCGCATGCCGCACTAAACTGTCCGCTTTAATAAAATACACCTGCTCATTATGCACGGCATTAATCATCGACCAGCGCTGCCAAAAATCTAATTCTCTCGCATCTCGACTATCGGAGCCGCTACTAATAATAACATCAGGATTCATAGCGATAACTGATTCAATACTGACTCTTGGGGCAATTTCAGACAACGACGCAAATACATTTTGACCGCCGCATAATTCAATAACCGCATTCACTACATGCTCGCCATTCAGCGTTTGCATAGGCTCATGCCATACTTGGTAAAATACTGACACTGTCTTTTTTTGACTGTAGACATTTTGCAAACGATTCAACTCACTACGATATTGAGCAGCTGCTATCGCTGTACTTTCAGATAAACCCGTTAACTGCCCAAGATCATTTAATAAAAATTCAATATCGTCCAAGGTCTGCGGCTCAGACGCGTAAACGGCTATACCTAACGATCGCAACTTAGCAACGTTCTCTGCGCCAAAACCTGAATGCCAAATGAATACTAAGTCTGGCGCTAAGCTAACAATCATTTCAAAATTAATGGTGTTGTGAGAACCTACTCGCGGAATTTTTTTTGCCGCTTCAGGATAATCTGAATATTCAGAAGCCCCGAGAATATAATCACCGGCACCTATCTCATATAAGCTCTCAATTAAATTTGGACCCAATACCACTAAACGCTTAGCCGGTTGAGATAACACGACAAACACACCTGTATCATCAACAACTGATATTTCAGAAAGTGCATCATTAGCGATTACTATCGAACTCAAAAAGACGAATACAGAAAATCTGCGACTCAGTAATATTGTAAAACGCATTCATTAAACCTCGCGTATCACTAACGGCTTGGCAGTTTTAGGGTGCGCAATAATATCAACATCGACATCATACACCTGCTTTATCATCGCTTCGGTAATCACTTTACTCACACTATCAAATGCCAATAAACGCCCAGCTTTCAACAAGGCGATATTGTCGGCATAGGTTGCCGCCAAATTAACATCATGCAATACAATTAAAATCGTCAACCCTTTAGCGGCAAGCGTTTGCAGCAAAGCCATTAATAAAGATTGATGCGGCATATCTAAAGCTGCAATAGGCTCATCTAACAATAGAAGACTATTTTCATAGACATCTAGCTGCTCATTACTGACAACTTGACTCAACACTCTAGCCACTTGTGTGCGCTGCTTTTCACCCCCCGATAATGCAGTATAAGGACGTTTTGCCAAATCTCGAATATGAAGAATATCCATAAGACGATGAATAATTTTGCCATCACATACTTGTCCATCACTATGAGGATAACGCCCCATAGCAACTACATCTTCGACCGAGAAGGGAAAATTAAGACCTGACTGCTGAGGTAATACCGCCACTTTTTTTGCTAAAGCCAGCGGTGTATACAATTGAATATCTTTCTCATTGAGCAGCACACGACCAGCACTGCATTTCATTACTCCGCTGGCGCAATGAAGCAATGACGTTTTACCTGCACCATTAGGACCTAACAATGCAGTTATTTCTCCTGCAGGCAATGTCAGATTAATATCATCTAACACAGTCATGCTATCGCGACTAAGCGATACTGCATTAAAAAGCATTCGTGCATTCTGAGCTTGCTTCACTTTAATCTCTATCCATTAGTACATACCATAATCACGACGCTGGCGAAGTAAGAAAATAAACAAGGGGGCGCCTAAAATAGCGGTAATAACCCCTACTGGCATTTCAGCAGGCGAAACGATCACACGCGCAACGATGTCTGCCATCACCAACATAAGCCCACCAGCGAGCGCAGAGTATGGCAGTAAACGCCGATGGCTAGGACCAATTACCATTCGCAGCATATGCGGCACCACTAAACCAACAAAACCAATCACCCCTGCAAGCGCCACCGATGAAGCAACGGCAATAGCGACAATCACAATTAACGCCCACTTAACACGCTGCACATCAACACCAAGATGTTTCGCCTCAGACTCACCTAACAACATGGCATCGAGCTGCCGAGAAAAACACATCAATAAAAAAATAGCAGGAATAATTATACTGCCCGCTAATTTCACACGTAATACGTTAGCCGCATCAAGACCACCCATATTCCATAAACTCATGCTTCGCATAGTGTTGTTATCGGCAATATAAGCCAGCAAGCTATTACCAGCCCCTGCCAATGCAGTTATCGCTATACCCACTAATAACATGGTTGCCACCGATGTACTGTTAGACGTAACGCCATCACTTGATGCCGTTGATAAGCGGTAAACAATTAACACGGCCAACAGGCCACCAATAAACGCGCCCATCACTAAAATAGATAAGCCGCCCCACTGCTCAGCGCCGCCAACACCTATACGGTTAGCGATAACAACAACCGCAATACTTGCACCTAACGAAGCTCCGCTGGTGACGCCAATAATAGACGGGTCGGCCAAGGGATTACGAAACAAACCTTGCATGGCCGCACCCGATATTGCCAAGCCTGCGCCTACTAGCCAAGCCAGCAATGTACGCGGCAATCGAATGTCCATAATAATGATATGTAAGCTAGACAGTGCAGGATCATGCACTGCGGCATTACCCAAACCAAGAGGACTTAACAATGCATCATTTAAAAGGCTTGGTAGCAAATACAACAGTTGCTGTGCATCAATAGCAACCGGGCCAATCCCCAAGCCCAATAAAAAAACAAACGGTGTTAGTAAAACAAGCAGCCAGCCAAGCCAACCAAAACCTTGATTAGCATTCGCATATCGCTGCAGTAACCTTTTTTTTAATGATAAATTATTTAAAAACGGGACCATTAAAAATCAACACCTTTACGCGCTTTGATGCCGTCATTAAAAGCATGTTTAATCTCTTTTACCTCTGACACAGTATCCATAATAGTTTGTAGCTTAGAACCACCACCTCGTCCGGTTACAACCACACTCTGTTTTTTAGGTCGATTATTTAATGCAGCGATAACTTCATCTTCATCCAAATAATCATAGGCCAACATATAAGTGAGCTCATCGAGCACAACCAAATAAACACTCTCATCGGCCAGTAAGGCTTTTGATACTTCCCAGGTTTTTTTCGCAGCAGCAATGTCGCCACTACGATCTTGCGTATCCCATGTAAAGCCCGTGCCCATTTGATAGAACACAACATTCGGATTCTGCTCTTGCAAGTAACGTTCTTTCAAATAAATTTCTTCACCCGATAACATCTCGCCTTTAATAAATTGCACTATACCGACTTTATATCCATAACCTAGTGCACGCATAACCATACCAAATGCCGAGCTAGACTTACCCTTACCGTTGCCAGTCAGCAATATCGCAACGCCTCGCTCTTCATCTGCAGCTGCCACAGAGGCATCAACATTCGCTTTTTGTTTTTCCATGGCTTTTTTGTGCTTAGTATCGCGACGCTTTTCGCTGTCATCAGAGCCGCTTAGCTCAGGTTGTTCACTCATATTTAACTCTACCGTAATAATGCAAATTTGCCCCTGCAGCATAACCAATTTTGCTGTTTATTCATAACTGTGCATGTGGGCAGCTCGATTCTTAACTTGCAGCCCACAAGGTGCCGTGATAGTGTGCGCCACGATTTATTTAAACCTTGTTGACAGGTGCCTAGCTCAATGCCTTATCGCTCATTTAAACGTGATAAGACGCAGGCTAGGCTTAAACGGGAAGTTCGGTAAATACTTCAACTGCTTCTAATTAATGCGCCCTTTCATCTTTGGGCAAACTTAAAAAGATACAGCAGTAGAAAAGCCCGACGCTGCCCCCGCAACGGTAAGTGAATAAAGTGCGCTTAAGCCTAGGCTTATTCGCCCTGTCACCAGCCCGGAACCGGCCTCCGACAAATAGCAACCATCGCGGAGGGCGATATGGAATTGCACATTAGGTGTCTTGATGTTATTCACATCAAGCATTGTGTATTGGTATCTCAGCACCAATTATTCCTGTTATCTCAAACCGCCAATGAGCAGCCGCAAAACGCATTAAGCGTTTTGTAAAACTGTGCGCTCAAGGCGTTTTAACAGGGAAAAATTGCGTCTGCAATCGACTACCCAGTCAATCTCACCTTGCCATTTAATGGCAAGAGCCTTCGGCTACCTGTATTCTTTACTGTCAACCTTTCTAACTGCTGCCCTCCCTCTTTATTTAGCGACATTCAGCGCAGTATCGTTTGGATCATCGAACGCAGCATTAAGCACGCCACAAATGGAAGAAATCATCATTACCGGCCTAAATCAAAGGCCATTACTCGACTTACCCAGAAGCGCCACAGTAATTAACTCAGACGACATTGCCCTATCTGCCGCCCGCAACATCACTGAACTGTTAGCGCAGCAGGCTAATATCGCTTCTAAGTCATTCAGTGGTAATAGCAAATTCACCGCCATTGATATACGCGGCTCAGGTGACACAAGCGTAAGTAATGTCTTGATACTTATCGATGGTATTCGCATTAACGCACCCGATCTCTCCGGAGCCGATTTCTCGATATTGGATTTATCTCAAATCAAGCGTATAGAAGTTATTCGTGGCGGAAACAGTGTTCGCTATGGCAGCGGCGCTTCGCATGGCGTGGTTAACATCTTCACACTAGACCCCGAAAAAGGCTTCAAAGGGTTAATAAAGCTCGATGGTGGTAGTTTTAATGCGCAGTCTCAGCAAGCCACTTTATCCATCGCCGACAAAAACCAAAGCCTAACCGTTTTTGGCAAACGATCAGCAAGCGACGGTTATCGAGTCCATAACACTCTAGACAGTCAAGACCTCTTACTTAACTACCGCGTCGATATTAATCATCACTGGTCAATTAACACCAAAAGCTATATCCATAACGATAACTATGAACTTCCCGGCGGACTGGATCGGAACATGCTTCGTAGCGGCCTAGTCGATAGACGTGACGGTAGCATTCAAAGTGGTGCAGAAGGTGAGACAGAGGATAAATCACAACTCATAAAAGTCTTATTCCAGGCGAGTAATGCTTTTAATATTTCAAGCACGCTTCACTATCGAGAAAGAAAAAATCAATTCATATTCGGCGAAGACTTTCAGATCATCGAACAAAGTAATTTCGACAAAATCAACCAGCGCTCACTCTTTGGCGAAATGATTGCACAGTGGCACTCACCCAATGATATGGCTGAAGTGACCGCAGGCTATGAAAAAAATAATGGCGATTACATAAGAACCAATGGCGGCCAACAAAAAGTTGATGGGCAGCGCTTCAGCGGAAAACTTAATAGTGAGGCTTACTTTCTTTACTCAACAATAGCCGCTAACAATCTAAGCATTGGGGCGGGTTACCGCAAAGGACAAAGCACTCACTTATTAGAACAAGATAAAATTATCAGCAATGAAAGCTCACCGCTTTGCGACAGCACCACTCAATCAACAGACTTGGCGCCGCCCTTTGATGTCATCACGTTTAAAAGTAACTGCCCGTTAATTATCAGTAAAATTAACCACCATAAAAATCGCTGGAAAAACGAGGCCTATGAAGCCAACTTAGTTTATGCCATTAGCGCATCAACCAATTTATACAGCAGCTATTCAAAAACATTTCGCAATCCAAATATTGATGAGCTCGCGCTATCACCCCCAGATTTATCGCCACAAACGGCCAAGCGCTATGAAGCGGGCATAAAGCATGCTGGGCAGCGTTTTTCTATTGATATCGGTTATTTTCACTTTCGAACAGATCAAGAAATTCTATTCCGCTCATCAACCGATTCTTTTGGACTTAACACTAACAGCGCCTCGCCAATGACTCGTCGAGGTGGAGAGCTACAACTCAGCATTTCGCTCAACGACGCTCTCGAATTTAACGGTAACATCGGCTACAACGATGCCATCTCCGATCTAGGTGCAAGAATTCCGCTGGTACCCTTTATGACGGCTGCTGCCAACTTAAGCTGGCAGCCAAGGCCTTCAATTAATAGCTATATTTCAATACGCCACACAGGCGCCAGGGAAGATGGCAATAGCAACTTAAACACTATCAGCACTCCGGCCTATGAAAAGTTACCAAGCCATACCGTTGTTGATACCAGCATACGCTTGAGCCAAGCCCTTAGGACTAACAGAAACAATCTGAGCGAATTAAGTTTTTCATTTGGCGTTAAAAACATACTCAATAAAAAATATTCGGATATTGCTTACAGCAACACAGTTTACCCAGCACCAACTCGAAATATCTTTGGCAGTGTTTCTTATGCGTTTTAATTTTTAAACAATTTAATCATTATAAAAATCAAGCCATCAAGAACATACTGCTGGCAAATAATTAGTTAAAAGAACCTTATTTATGTCTATAAAAAACAGCTTCATATTACTACTCGGTTTGTTATTAAACCTATCAGTTTATGGCGGACCATTCCCGCCCGCTGCCGGCTTACCTGGCTCGACAGCTATTGCCGCTAACGATCCTGCTATTGTTGGCTGGGCAACGGCTTATAGCGATTATGTTATAGGTGCCAACGTTGACGTACAGTTTCAAACACCTAATTTAGCCTTAGGCCCTGCTGGCAATTCCGACGGAAATAATAACGGCTTTGTTTTTGATATCGTCTCACTCGGCAATAACGGCAGTATTAGCTTAAGCTTTGAAAATCCGCTAACTAATGGCGATGGAGCCGATTTTTTAGTTTTTGAAAATAGTTTTTCAGATGGTTTTTTAGAATTAGCCTTTGTCGAAGTATCATCAAATGGCAGTGACTTTGTTCGCTTCGATAACGTTTCATTAACCCCTACCGCTGTAGGCGCATTTGGCAATATCGATACCACTAACATAATAGGTTATGGGGGGAAATATCGTAGCGGTTTTGGTACACCTTTTGACTTACAAGAGCTAGCAAGCAAAGCATCTCTACATCCATCGCTCAATATCAATTACATCACTCATGTTCGTATTGTCGATATAAGTGGTAACGGCACGCACTTCGACAGTCTACCTGCACCTGCTGGCCCCAACCCCATTTACGATCCCTTTCCCTCTTCGGGTAGCGCTGGCTTTGACCTTGATGCAGTAGCCGTCATGCATTTTTACCAACAAGAATTTGAAGCGAATGTACCACTGCCATTTAGCAGTTTAATCCTATTGAGCTTAATGCTTATTAATATTCATTATTTAAGGGGACGAAAAACGCCTTAAGCATAGCGTAGACAATTTCACCAACACTGACATAACACTTTTTAAATACTTAAAATCAGGAAAATCATTATGAATAATCTGTATTCACTTCCAAGAAAAATCGCATTAGCTGCAGCTGTGCTCAGCGCTACATTTGCTTCTATCCAATCTCAAGCAGCTATCATCACCTTTGATGACAACGCATTAGCTGCCGACACCTTTTTTGCACCTGGAGGTAACACTAGCTTTATTAGCGGGGGCACTAGCTTTGACCATACTTGGAGCTATGATTGCTGCTGGGGCAACTTCACTTACTCCAACAAGCAAGATACGACAACGATCGGCTTTACTAATGACCGCAGCGCCATTACAGGGACTGGCGTAGGTACTGGGCAAGATAATTATGCCGTTTCTTACAGTAACGCAAGCATCAACTTTGCTGGCGCCACTCACGTGGAATCTGCCTTTATCACTAATACTACTTACGCTTACTTGGCCGTAAAAAATGGCGAAGATGGCTTTGGTAGCGTTAAAGGTCCTTTCGAAGCGGGTGATTTTTTTAACCTAACGATAAACGGTCTTGATCAAAACGAAAACATCATCAGTACATTTGATTTCGCTTTAGCCGACGGCAGTGATGTGGTTGATAGCTGGACATTAGTGGATTTCAGCAGCCTTGGAACAGTCTACGGCCTATCATTTAGCTATAGCTCTTCAGATGTTGGTGACTATGGCATCAACACACCTACTTACTTTGCCATCGACAATATCGATATTCAAGCGGTACCCGTACCCGCTTCAGCTTTATTGTTTTTATCGGCATTGGCTGGCTTAGCAATTCGAAAAGTTCGTAGCTAACTCATACCCTAAGTGTTTTAAGGCAAGCGTGTAGGATAACAACTTCAGTTAACCTACACGCTTTGACTGCCTCGCTAGCAATCATCATTGATGATGCTTAACCGTCCTCCTTTGTGATCGCCCTCCGAAATATCACTCCTTTACCAAGCAATATCACCAATGGCCATCGTTGCAGTGATGATTTTAATTATGGGCTTAATACAATCAAAGATGAGCTTGAGCAGATATTGTGCGAAAATAGCTCTTAATCGTTTGTGGCTGTTAAGTTTTAAATAAATAGTTAGATTGTCAGGCTTTATTTACCTTTATACTTGCAAGATATGTGCGAGATACTTATAAAATATGTGCGAGGCATAGGCGAAAGCAACGTATTAGGACATAATTCAATACAATTGGCACTGAAGCTTGGTTCGTATTCAAATCGGCAGATGACACCGGCAGTATTTTAGACAATACCGTCACGCCACTAGACACGAATTTCTTTACAAAAAAATAAATTGGAACTCTATGAAAACTCTATCTGATATTGGCTTAATAGGCCTTGCTGTTATGGGTGAAAACCTTGTTTTAAACATGGCCAGCAAAGGATATACCGTTACCGCTTTTAACCGCTCTACCGATAAAGTCGAGAATTTCATTAATGGTCGAGCCAAAGGCGAATCCATACGCGGCGCCTACTCAATAGAAGAACTCGTCCAGTCGCTTGCTACCCCGCGTAAAATCATGATTATGGTGAAATCCGGCGCCCCCGTTGATGCCACTATCGATCAACTGCTTCCTCTTTTAGACAAAGGCGACATCATTATTGATGGCGGCAATACGCACTTCCCCGATACGATTCGACGCGAAAAGTACTGTGCTGAACAAGGCATTCACTTTGTCGGCGCGGGCGTGTCTGGCGGTGAAGAAGGCGCATTAAAAGGCCCATCTATTATGCCGGGCGGCTCGGCTGAAGCTTGGGCAGGCGTTAAGCCCATTTTTCAAGATATCTCTGCTAAAGTCGATGATGGCGTACCTTGCTGTGATTATGTGGGCGAAAATGGCGCAGGTCACTTTGTCAAAATGGTCCATAACGGCATTGAATACGGCGATATGCAGCTACTGTGTGAAGCCTACCAAATCATGAAAGACGTACTGGGCATGTCGGCCGATGAAATGCATGAAGTCTTTAAAGCCTGGAACACCACTGAGCTCGATAGTTATTTAGTTGAAATCACCCGAGACATCCTCTCTTATAAAGATGAAGATGGATCACCACTGGTAGAAAACATTCTTGATACCGCTGGCCAAAAAGGTACCGGCAAATGGACCGGTGTAGTCGCTTTAGATTTAGGCGTACCACTCACACTGATTGCCGAATCGGTCTTTGCTCGCTGCATCTCTGCATTAAAAGAAGAGCGTGTTGAAGCGGCTAAAGTCATCACAGGGCCAACTAAGCATTTTGACGGTGACAAAGTCGCCTTTATCGAAGATTTACGTCAAGCCGTATTAGCGGCAAAAATAGTCTCTTACGCTCAGGGTTATACCTTAATGCGTGAAGCGGCTAAAGAATTTAACTGGAATCTTAACTACGGTGGTATTGCGCTTATGTGGCGTGGTGGCTGTATTATTCGCTCAGCCTTCTTAGGAAAAATTAAAGAAGCGTTTGATAAAAACCCTGAGCTAAATAACTTACTGCTAGACGATTACTTTAAAGATACGGTTGTTGATTCTCAGCAAGGCTGGAGAAATGTTGTCGTTAACGCGGTGACCAACGGCGTACCTGCTCCCTGCTTAACCGCTGCATTGAACTACTTTGACGGCTATCGCACAGCACGCTTACCGGCCAACTTGCTGCAAGCTCAGCGTGATTACTTTGGTGCTCATACCTATGAGCGAACCGATAAGCCCAGAGGCGAGTTCTTTCACACTAACTGGACTGGACGTGGCGGAAACACCTCGTCTTCGACGTATAACGCTTAAAGCTCTCAATATATAAAGCTAAAGGCTTTCTATCTATAAAGCTAAAGGCTTACCTATAAAGCTAAAGGCTATTTATAAGGCTAAAAGCCTTTTAGCGCCAAGCCCAACAGCCCATTGTTTAATAGCACCGAATTAAACAATGGGCTTTTTGCTGTATTCCCCCCGCCACTCTCGACTGATTATTTACAATCAGTCGCTATTCAGCCTGTGCAAATCCTCTCGCTTAAATTACAATCGCACCCCTACTTTTAACTGCATTATTGGTTCTATCCTCGCTTATGACTGCTTCCGAACAAACATCCACTGTTTCAGAACATACACCGATGATGCGCCAATACTTAAAGATTAAGGCTCAACACCCCAATGAGTTAGTGTTTTATCGCATGGGTGACTTCTACGAGCTCTTTTTTGATGATGCCAAACGCGCCTCTGAAGTACTCGACTTAACCCTTACCGCGCGCGGTAAATCCGGCGGCAACCCTATTCCAATGGCCGGCATCCCCTACCATTCTGCCGATGGTTATTTAGCCAAATGCGTTAAAGCCGGCTTATCAGTAGCTATATGTGAACAGGTAGGCGACCCAGCGACCAGCAAAGGCCCGGTTGATCGACAAGTACAACGCGTTATCACCCCGGGCACATTAAGTGACGAAGCCTTAATGGATGCTAAACGCGAGCCGCTGTTGGTTTGCGTGTACCGTCATAACGATACCTACGGCATTGCCTGGCTCGCCATGGCCAGTGGTAAGTTTTCTATTAGCCAAACGCATTCCGCTGCCGACTTAAAAGCCGAACTACTGCAATTAGACGGCGCTGAATTACTGACATCTAACCGCGCCATGATTCCAACCGATGCGGTTGATCCTTCAATTATTAGAGAACGACCCGAGTGGGAATTTGATGCCGACACGGCTTTTAAGGAGTTAACTCGGCAGTTTGGTACCCGTGATTTATCGGCCTTTGGTGCCGATCCATTTCCTATTGCCGTTTGTGCAGCTGGCGCATTAATTCAATATGCACGCTCAACACAAACCGGTGCACTTCCGCATATACAAGCATTAACTGTTGAAAATCGAAGTGACTATCTTTGTATTGATGGTGCGAGTCGTCGTAATTTAGAACTGGATAGAAATTTAAACGGCGATGAAAGTAATACTTTATTAGCTGTATTAGATACGGCATCAACAGCCATGGGCAGCCGCCTTATAAGACAGTGGCTAGCCAAGCCATTAAATCAAATTACTCCCATACTTGGTCGCCAACAAGCCATTGCAGCACTGTTGCAAAACTATGCTTTTGAAGCGGTACGCACAGCCTTAAAACCGATTGGTGATATGCAGCGAATATTAACGCGTATCAGTTTACGTTCGGCAAGACCGCGTGACTTAACTCGACTCTGTGACTCACTCAATGCCTTACCCGAGTTAAATCGCGTTATGGCAGAAAGCCATGATGATGAAATCGATCGGATTACCACGCGAATTGGCGTATTCCCTGAGCAATCAGCATTATTAAAACGTGCGCTGCAAGATAACCCACCTATGACCATTCGCGATGGTGGTGTAATTGCCAATGGCTATGATGCCGAGCTTGATGAGTTTCGAGCACTCAGCACTAACGCCTCAGATTTCTTAATTCAACTTGAACAACGCGAACGTGAAAAAACAGGTATTAGCACTTTAAAAGTGGGCTATAACCGCGTGCATGGTTACTTTATTGAAATTAGTCGCGCGCAGTCGGCCAATGCACCCGTGGAATATACGCGCCGACAAACCTTAAAAAATGCCGAGCGCTTTATTACGCCAGAATTAAAAGTATTTGAAGACAAAGCATTAAGCGCACAAAGCAAAGCGCTAGCGCGCGAAAAATTCTTATATGAGCAATTAATTGAAACGCTGAATGAACAACTGCCACTGCTTCAATCAAGCGCCGAAGCCATTGCTGAAATAGATGTATTAGCCACGCTTACCGAACGTGCCGATAGTCTTAACTGGTGTGCACCCAAATTAGAACAACGTGCAGGCATCGTCATCAAGCAAGGTCGCCATCCTGTTGTTGAGCATGTATCCAGCGAACCGTTTATACCTAACGATTTACATATGGATGAACAACGCCGCATGTTAATCATTACCGGCCCGAACATGGGCGGTAAATCGACTTGTATGCGACAAGTCGCGCTTATCACTGTACTCGCTCATATGGGTAGCTATGTGCCTGCTGAATCGGTGACCCTAGGCATT
>JABIQF010000267.1 GCA_018668095.1 Cellvibrionales bacterium | reverse complement strand
CCTCAATTAGTTAACCCATCAATCGGATCGCTATGAACTTACTAGAACAGCTTAAAAAAGTCACCATTGTCGTTGCTGATAGTGGTGATGTGGATTCCATAAAATCATTAAACCCTACTGACGCTACCACTAACCCATCATTAATCTTACAGGCCGCCAAGCTCCCTCAATATCAGCATTTAATTGATGAAGCGATTATGACAGCAGGCAATAATATTGATGATATCTGTGATCAGCTTATCGTCAACTTTGGTTGTGAAATATTAAATCATGTTCCTGGCCGAGTATCTTCTGAAGTCGATGCGCGACTTTCTTTTGATACCAATGCGAGTATTGCGAAAGGTCGTAAACTCATTAGCCTCTACCAAGCAGCAGGCATTGATAAAAAAAGAGTTTTAATTAAGCTTGCCTCAACATGGCAAGGTATTAAAGCTGCCGAACAGTTAGAAAAAGAAGGCATTGCTTGTAACTTAACATTACTCTTTTCGAAAGCCCAAGCCATAGCCTGTGCTGAAGCTAATGTCACATTGATATCGCCTTTTGTGGGTCGCATTTTGGATTGGTATAAGAAAAATGAAGATAAAGAATTTATTGGCGCAGATGATCCTGGTGTTAAATCGGTAACGGATATCTATAATTACTATAAACAATACGGCTATAACACCGTTGTTATGGGAGCCAGCTTTAGAAATATTAGCGAAATCATTGAATTGGCAGGCTGTGATTTATTGACGATATCCCCTGCTTTGCTGAATCAATTACAAGACACTGAAGGCAGCCTAACGACTAAACTATCGGCTGCGAATATGGACATTATGAATCGTGATTCGCTGATTGCCTTAACTGACGCCACTTTTTCATGGATGCATAACGAAGATGCCATGGCCTGTGAAAAATTGTCCGAAGGCATACGTAATTTTGCAAAAGACCAAGCCCTTTTAGATCAGCTTGTTACTGATAGGGTTAATCAATAAAGTAAATCCATTATTTAATAATAAAAGCATGACAAAGGTAATACATCATGAGCATTGTCAGCTATACCCTTGCAAATAACCAAGGTGATGTTGTTCATATCGCTAATTACGGTGCTCGTTTATTAAAATGGATAACGGATATCGACGACCACTCTCGTAATATTATTTTAGGCTATGAAAAACTTGAAGACTACCTTCAAGACAGCTACTTTATTGGCGCAATTGTAGGTCCTTATGCTAATCGTATTGCCCACTCAACATGCACAGTTGATGGCAAAATCTTACAACTCAATGCCAACGAGGGCGAGCATCATTTACACGGTGGCAATAACGCACTCGCCAATCTCTTTTGGGAATGTATTGAACAAACAAAGAATACGCTTACCTTAAGATGCGAATTAGCAGACGGGTTTAATGGTTATCCTGGAGGAATGATAGTTGAGGTAACTTACCAACTGCTTGAAGAAAGTGAATTAACAATTGCAATTCAAGTCATCACGGAGCAAGCAACCATTGCAGGCCCAACAGCCCACCCTTATTTTAATCTTGATCAAGAACAGAGTATTAATCAGCACTGCTTGCAAATATTTAGCCGTCAAATTACACCGACGAATCATAGTGGACTTCCTCAAGGGAATATTTCAAACGTAGCTTCGACTGAATTTGATTATCTAACACCAAAACGCATTACAGAAAAAACGATTCTCGATAATAATTATTTATTAACCTCTGAGGACAGCAGCTTACAATCACAAACCTTACAACATGCCATACTTCAAAGCGCCGATAAAAAACTCAAACTCCATGTCGACTCTAGCTACCCTGCTATGCAAGTGTATACCGGACAATATCTTGAAGCGCCGTTTAACCGCTCTCAAGGTCTCTGCTTAGAACCACAGTTTTGCCCTGACAGTCCAAACCAATCTAATTACCCTTTTCATCTAACGACTCAACACCAGCCATTAAATACTCATATAACTTATCGGTTAGAAAAAGACGACTATAAACAGAGCTAGCGCAATCAAAAACTGATGATACAGGCTGGTAAAAATTGAAATTATTCCATATAAATTAGTAGCTTAAATATAAAACATGCTTTTCTAATTACTCGTTCAACCAGCTTACACACT
>JABIQF010000082.1 GCA_018668095.1 Cellvibrionales bacterium | reverse complement strand
TCGATAACGTGGATAATTCAGTTGATAGAATTTCAAAACGTGTGCGAATATCTTGAACATCTACTCCTATAGAAACTTCGGGTAAAGAAACAGGGCTGCTAACGCCACCATTATGATAGCCTGCAACCGTCGCGGTGCCGCCACCTTCATTGTTATAAGCATAAACGATATCACCACCAACGATAATATCGCCACCATTTTGGTTGTTAAGAATATTAGTAATCGAACCACTGACCGTAATATTGCCGCCACCTACATTATTGATGATACCGGTAGCTTGGCCACCGATAGTGATATCGCCGCCATTGGTATTGGTAATTGCACCTGTAACTGTGTCACCTACAGTGATATTACCACCGCCAGAGTTATTGAAACTGGTATTAACAATGCCACCAACCAATACATTTCCCGAGTGTAATTGTATGGGCGCTTGAATAATTCCGCCGACCACAAGAGAGCCACCTAGCGAACCATTAGGCATTAAAGATGAATTAACGGAAAGAGCATTACCAGACGCAATGATGCCGCCAACGTAGAGAGAACCTTTAATTTCTGAAGTACTAGGCGTCAGCTTATCCAATACAATCGTATTGTATTCTTGCATCAATATGGTCGTTGAAACCCACGTAGATGGAACAGTAGCCGCAATAGAAGAATGAGCCAGAGTAAGGCACAGTAGTGTAGAGAAATTGACAGCAAGCTTTGAGAGCTTAAAGCTAGTTTTTATCATTATGAAGCCGTGACCGCAGAACGGTTAACAACGAGCTTCCAGGAATATAGTGTGACAATTGGATAAGGGGGGGCCAATCTTGGCTATCAGTGTAACTGCGGCTCAATTAACGGTTTAATCAAGCAATTCACTTACAATGACCTTCCAACCTAAGAATTATCGTTAGGATTTGCACATACTTTATACAGATACGTTTAGTTTGTCAATAAAATAACTAACGAATACGCAATGCTGCAAAAGAGCTGATTCATATCTCAAAGCCCTTCAGTACTGACCTGACGGTAAGATTAACTATCAGCAATGTAAATTATATCCTTTTTAATATCTCCTATTTTGTCCAGAGACAATCAAAAGCTAATATTCAACCCAGGCATTCAAGATGAGCACCTGAACCTAATAATATAAACTGGATATTAAAAACAGACATTAAAAAAGGCCACTTCATAAAATGAAGCAGCCTTGTTTAATGGTGGGTCGTGCTGGGTTCGAACCAGCGACCAATTGATTAAAAGCCAACTGCTCTACCAACTGAGCTAACGACCCGAAACAATTTTGCATCTACTCATTGAGTGGAGCAAAGGTCTAATCTTCTCGGCAAACAATGTTGCCTTTAGCCTGTAATATCAACAGATTAATGCTACTCGATTAGAGGGGCGCTATATTAACCGCCAGCACACAAAACACAAGGGTTTTTAGCGATAAATTAAGGGAATCTCGCACTAATTTACCTATCAACTCGCCAATTAAACATAACGCGTCGGATCGGCGATACCAGCACCCTCAAAACCTTCTGATCTCAAGCGGCAACTGTCACATTTACCACAGGCTTCGCCTTCGGCATTTGCCTGATAACAGGATACTGTCATGGCATAATCAACACCTAAACGAACACCCTCTTTAATGATATCGGCCTTAGTCATATCAATTAATGGAGCGTATATCTGCGCACCATGCCCTTCTACACCGGCTTTAGTCGCCGAATCGGCCATAATCTGATAAGCCGCTATATAGTCTGGCCGACAATCGGGGTAGCCTGAGTAATCAACGGCATTCACACCCACAAAAATGGCGCTGGCCTCAACCACTTCGGCATAGCCCAAGGCAAAACTCAGAAATATGGTATTGCGCGCGGGTACGTATGTAACAGGAATACCTTCAGTAGGTGACTCTGGCACAGCTATAGCCGAATCTGTGAGCGCCGATCCGCCAATAACACCTAGGTCAAAGCTAATAACACGGTGTTCAACCGCCGCACTGGCAGCTGATAATCGCTCGGCTGCTTGTAACTCTGCCCTATGTCGCTGGCCATAATCAAAGCTTAGCGTGTGGCATTCATAACCTTGAGCAATGGCCATAGCCAAAACGGTGGCGGAATCAAGGCCGCCTGAAACCAAGACAATGGCTTTTTTGGCTGTCACAGGTTTATTTAAAGTTGTCACGGATTCATTTAAGGCTGTCATATTATCGTCCAGGCTGATTACCCCAAATCAATTTATGTAATTGCAGCTGCATGCGAACGCCCAGCTTATCTTCTAAAATCCAGTCTGCTAAGCTCTGCTCATTAAAGCCCTGCTCTCTAGTGCTTTCACCTTCAACATCGAATACAGGTGAAAATAATACATTGTCGACCTTACTGTGCAATTGATATTGCTCAATAGTTGTTACGGCCCAGTCGTAATCTTCGCGATTACAAATCACAAATTTCACTTCATCATGGCGCTGTAACAGTGCAATGTTTTCGTAACGGTTTTTGCTCATTTCTTTTGAAGCAGGCGTTTTTAAATCAACAATACGCTTAACTCGCGCATCCACCTCGGCTATATCCATGGCCCCACTGGTTTCTAACGACACCTTATAGCCTTTATCACAAAGTGTTTTAAGCAGTTGAATGCAAGACTTTTGTGCCAATGGCTCGCCACCGGTAACGCAAATATGCTGTGTATCATAAGATGCTATACGACTAAGCACTTCATCCATAGGGAATGACTCACCGCCATGAAACGAATAACTGGTATCGCAATAAACGCAACGTAAAGGACAACCTGTAAGACGAACAAACACCGTCGGCAAGCCAACCCAAGATGACTCGCCTTGCAGCGAACAAAAAATTTCGGTAAGACGCAAAGTTAAATCGCTGGCTATAGGCGCCATAATAGAATTGTTAGACTCAGAAGCAGCCATAGTGTTGTTGCCTATTAGGATAATCGATAAAAACTAGCGCAGACTATTATTGAGGTATTCTCGCGCGGGATTGGCTGCTGTGCTGCCAGGGTGATCATTTAAAACCGATTCTAACATGCTACGCGCTGATTTATTATCGCCTAACTGATGATAAATTTTTCCCAACTTAAATTTAGCATCGGCAATTTTTCGATGCTTGGGATACTGCTTAATGAGCACATCAAATGATTGCTTGGATTTTGGTAAATCTGACTCAAGATAAAAGAGCTCTCCCAGCCAAAAGTACGCATTAGGAACATAATGCGATTGAGGATGAGCCTTAATAAAAGCAGCCAATGAAACACTCGCCTGATCAAACTGACGATCTTTTACTTTCTGGTATGCGGCACGATAAGCCTTTTTAGCAACATCAGCACTTGATGCAACCGGCGGTACAGCGGCTTTTACAATGGGTGATACTGAGCCAGCATTGGCGGGTACAGCACTTTTTGCGGTTGAATAACTTCTTGCCGTTGAAGTACTACCCCCAGTATTACTCTGTGGTTGATTGCTCGCCGAAGCTGACTTAACAGGAGCTCCTGACAACGCTGACTGGGTCAACTCGCCAATCCTGCGATCAAGATCGAGATAATCATCCATTCGTTTCTGGCTAAGCTGCTCAATAATATAACTTTGCTGCTCAAGCAAACCGCGTAACTCTCGCACTTCAGCCTGTAAATCTTGTAATTGAACAAATAATCCGGCATTGCCTGAATCTGAACTTAATGCAATCGGTGGCGGCGCATCATTCATGGAATTACCGAGGACCTTAGAAACTATCGTTGTCTCTCGCGTTTGTGGATAACGGCTATCAGTAATGACCGCTGGTTCGGCTTCGACCACTTCGATTTGGGATAAAGCAAAAGGAGCGAAAAAAAGCGACGTCACAGTCAGCCAGGCAGCCAATATAAAAGGCCGCATAAGCAAAAATGCCAAGCCCGACAAAGCAGACTTAGCATTCATTGTGATGTCTTTAACGCTCATAAATTCAACAACAGCATTGTTAGCCATGTTCATCATCGAACTACCATCAGGTTATTGGATCTTGATTAAAGCGGAGGGTACATAAACAACTATAGGAGAACGCACCCTTCACAAACATTGAACTCAGTAATTATTTAATTACTAATACTTGAATCAGTAATACTTGAAACAGTAATACTTTAAAAAAATATTACTGAGCTCAATAGTCTTTATTTCAATTCAACACGACGATTTAAGCTATAAGCTGAATCATCACTGCGCAATGAAATTGGACGCTCTTCACCGTAGCTAACAACTTCAACACGTGATCGAGAAACACCTTGAATCGCTAAGTAATCGGCAACTGCTTTAGCACGACGCTCACCTAACGCTAAGTTATATTCACGTGAACCACGCTCATCAGCATGACCTTCAAGGCGAACACTGCTTGCTGTGTCACGAAGCACAGAAGCTTGTGCATCAAGCGCTGCGCGGGCCGCAGAAGTCAAAGAAGACTGATCGTATTCAAAGTAGAAAACGCTTTCTAAGTTGGCAGCAGTATCGACTGATACTTCAACCGAGGCGGCATCTTCAGCAGCAGAAGCAACGGCGGCAGCGGCAGCAGCGGCGGCATCAGCTTCTTGCTGTTTATTAGAGGCACATGCAGTTATTAAACTCACTACAAGAGCTAGGAAAAGACTTTTTTTAACGATAGAGGTAGAAACAGACATTAGCTTATTTTTCATCACGATTGTACTCACTGTTGTGTGAATGGATAACGGCATAAAATGATTAAGGCTTGCATTGTAAAGCGATTATCTCGGCATGCAATGCTCTAAAGGGCATGTATTACAAACATTTTTTTAAACGGCACGAAAAATGGGACCTACGAGACACATTTTTTACAATATGCCTCCAATAGACTCATTATCTCTTAACAAGTGCCCAATATTGAACACTTGGGCGATATCACTCGAATCCATCCAAATGAAAACTGAATCAAAAATAGACAATTGAAAACACCTTTAAAAATCGAAAAGCGTCATTTTGTTTTTTAATTAGGTGACCAAGCTGGCTCACGCACATCACTTGAGGGCGATGGCAATCGGAATCTAACCCCACCGTCGAGTGATACTGCCGCCAATACGCCACGGCCCTGATACTTTGTCGCATAAAGCAACATGCTGCCATTGGGTGAAAGACTCGGCGACTCATCTAAAGAAGAGCCCGTTAAAATAATTAACCGGCCGGTGGCCAACTCTTGCCAAGCAATATGGTAGCCACTGTCATCACGATGGACCATCACCATACTTTTGCCATCGGCCATTAAACTGGCCTTAGCATTGTACGCCCCCGTATAAGTAATACGCTTGGTTGCGCCGCCATTTAGATCAACGCGATAAATTTGTGGCCGACCACCACGGTCAGAAGTAAAAATCAGAGATTTACCATCTGGCATCCAACTCGGCTCAGTATCAATGGCCGAATTTTTAGTAATACGTTGCAGTTTTCGTGTAGCGACTTCCATGACATACAATTCGGGGTTGCCATCTTTGGATAGCACCATAGCCAAGCGCTTACCATCTGGCGACCATGAAGGCGCACTATTTAAACCGCGAAAGTTTGTCAGCTTTTCTCGCTCACCCGTGGCAATCACTTGTCGATAAATAGCGGGTCGCGAACTCTCAAATGAAACATAGGCAATTTGTTTTCCGTCGGGCGACCAAGAAGGCGATAGAATCGGCTCACTACTTTTTAAAATTTCTCGAGCACGAGCGCCATCGGCATCGGCAAGAATCAATTGATACATTTGCTTAGGTGTATTTTGATTTTTGGCTGGGGACGTTTTCACCGATACATAAAGCATACGCGTTGAAAAAGCGCCCGCAATACCCGTCAATCGCTGATAAACAGAATCACTGACCTTATGTGCAACTGCCCTTTCTGCCCCTTTGCGGTTACCCACACGGCTTTTAATTAAACTTTTTTGACGATGCACATCAAATAATTCGTACTCTAAAGTCACACTTTTATTGGTGGCTTGTGAGCGGCCAATTAATAAGTAATCGACACCCAACGCGCGCCAATCTCGGTAATGAACCTCATCTGCAGCACTCGGCGAACTGTACATAGCATCACGCGGCAAGGCCTCAAACTGACCACTGCGGGTTAAATCGGCTGCAACCACTGCCGCCATATCTTGATCAATAGCCGCGCCCTCATGACGAAACGGAACAATCGCGATTTTGGTCGGATCCTTAACCCAATCGGTTACCTCAATCACTAAATCTGCGGCCACTAACTGACTAAACATCACAGCGCTGACAACGGCAACTGCTTTAAAAAATCCCATCACAACCTTAAATCCTCTGGTGAAAATCGAAAAGTGAATTCACGAAAATGTGTTTCAAATAAACGGCCAGGCAAACCTTGCATAAAAGCAAAGCGGCCGGCTTTTTTTACCGCCAAAATAGCCGATTGATCAAAGGCGTCATTACCACTGCTTTGCGCAACCGTTACCGTCACTACTTCACCGGTCGGCACCATGCGAATTTTAACCAAGGCAACCATATTGCGCCTAGCGCTAGGTGGCAATTTCCAACGTTGATGCATTTGTTGAGAAATCATCGCCGTATACTGCGCAATAATATTGGCATCATCATCTGCCTGCATCTCGGCATCTTCACCATCAAGCATCGCGGCAAGCGCTTGCTCATCAGCTTTACGCTGCTGCTCTTTCTCGGCTTTTTCTCGCGCCTCTTGTTCGCGCTTAAGCTTTTCAGGATCAGGCTTGGGTATCTCTTTAACAGCCGGCTTAACCACCTTCGGTTTAACGACCGGTTTAGGTTTAGGCTTCGGCTTAGGTTTGAGCTTGGGTTTTACCGGTTTAGGCTTAGGCTTTTCTTTTTTTAGCGTCACCAGTGTCGCCTGTACTGCTTTTATAGGCTCGATAACGGGTAATGGTTTTGCACGGGGCGTCCAATCATTGGCCAAAACAAAAAATAACGCCAAATGCATTGCAACAGTTATGAATACTGGAAACCAATAGCCACGAGAGTTAGCCACGAGTTAAAGCATCCAGCAAATAAACAGCGTCAAAAACGTAATCATGGTGTTTCAGTCACCAAGCCAACAGAGGATGCACCGGCACCTTGTAAGGCCGTCATCAGCTTAACCACTTCGCCATAAGGAATTTTTTTATCACCCCAAACCAATACTGGCGTTTTTGGTTTTTGTTGTAGAATTTTTTTAACACGGTCGACCACCGCATTCATAGCTACCGCGTTATCGGGCTTGCCGCCCAAATTAATATATAAACTACCGTCCGCTTTAATAGAAACAATTAATGGCTCTTCAAGCCGCTCATCTATCGGGGCCGATGGCGCCTGCGGTAATTCAACGTCAACACCTTGCATTAACAAAGGCGCGGTCACCATAAAAACAATCAGCAGCACTAAAGTGACATCCACATAAGGTACTACATTAATTTCGGCAATTAACTTACGCTTGTTTTTTCTACGTGTCATCGTATGACCATCATTTTATGAACAGAGCTTGGCAAACAAAAACGGGAAAACTCAACTTTATGCTTTAGGCATTGTGTGAACTTGACGATGCAAAATACCGGTAAATTCATCGGCAAAATTTTCATAGCGATTGCTAAGCATCTCGACGCGAGCAGAGAATCGGTTGTAGGCAATAACGGCAGGAATCGCTGCAAACAAGCCCATGGCTGTCGCGATTAAGGCTTCTGAAATACCCGGCGCAACCGAGGCCAAAGTCGCCTGATGCGTATTCGCCAAACCACGAAATGCACCCATAACACCCCAAACGGTGCCAAACAAACCCACATAAGGACTGGCAGATCCCACATTCGCCAAAAACGGAAGATGACGTTCAAGGTGCTCTTCTTCACGAGCAAGTGCAACACGCATGGCGCGCTCAGCACCGGCCATAATGGCATCAGAATCGATAGTGCCTTGCTGACGCAAGCGAGAAAACTCTTTAAAACCGGCTCTAAAAATAGCCTCTACGCCTTCTATCGATTCAGTTTCTCCGCGGCTAGTTCCGGCACGGTAAAGTTGCCCCAAATCGACACCCGACCAAAACTCATCTTCAAATGCCAGTAAATCACGATGCGCACGACGAAATACGCTCACGCGTTGCAGAATCATCGACCATGAAAAAATCGACGCTAACATCAATGACAGCATCACTAGCTGTACTAATAAACTGGCTTCGAGCACTAAGCTCCAAACTGACAGTGGTTCACCCACGTTGTAACTCCTACCTTATTAAACGATTTTCAAACAATAGCCTAATGGCTCTTCGTTAATACTAAAACTGTAACTGCTCTAATAACTGTGACGGCATACTGGCAGGCTTTTGATTGCTTCGTCGCACGCAAGCCACTTTTACTTCGCCGCTGCAAAGCACTTGGTCACCACGACTAATCGTTTGTTCAAAGACGACAGCGACTTTGCCAACTTTTGTCACTTTAGCTGTGACCTGTAGTTCATCATCCAGTGTTGCTGATGCGTGATAATTTGCATTTAATGAATGCACAACAAACATTAAATCATCTGCAAAAATAGCTGCCTTACCGTAACCTAAGCTGCGCATTAACTCTGTGCGAGCGCGCTCCATAAATTTAAGATAATTAACGTAATAGACAATGCCGCCTGCATCGGTGTCTTCAATATAAACACGTACAGGTATAACAATCTCTACCGCTGCTGTCGATACGTTAGATGACACCCACTACCTCTCTTGGCTATTATCTTTAATACTAATGCCACTACTCATCACGCTGAGGAGCCGGCAAACCAAAATGTTCATAGGCGCGGCGAGTGGCAATACGACCTCTCGGGGTACGCTGAATAAACCCTTGCTGAATTAAAAACGGCTCTAACACATCTTCTATGGTGCCGCGCTCTTCACTTATTGCTGCTGCTAAATTATCGACGCCTACTGGACCGCCATCAAATTTTTCAATAATCGACAACAATAATCGTCTATCCATATGATCAAAGCCTTGCGGATCAATATTCAAAACATTCAATGCACCATCAGCAACCGCTGCAGTCACTACACCATCATGCTTTACGTCAGCAAAGTCACGTACTCGTCGCAGCAAGCGATTAGCGATACGCGGCGTGCCGCGTGAACGACGCGCAATTTCACGCGCGCCGTCACTTTCAATTTCAACCCCTAACAAAGAAGCTGCTCGCGTCACAATATGGCTAAGATCATCCATGCCATAAAACTCTAAGCGCTGAACAATACCAAATCGATCCCTAAGAGGAGATGTTAGAGAACCCGCTCTGGTCGTTGCACCGACCAATGTAAACGGTGGTAAATCTAATTTGATTGAGCGTGCCGATGGCCCCTCACCTATCATAATATCCAGCTGATAATCTTCCATTGCTGGATACAACACTTCTTCAACCACTGGACTCAAACGGTGAATTTCATCAATAAACAATACATCATCTTTGCTGAGGTTGGTGAGCATCGCGGCTAAATCACCCGGTCGCTCTAAAACAGGACCTGAAGTGGTGTGTAGCTCAACGTTTAATTCATTGGCAATAATATGCGCCAAGGTCGTTTTGCCTAAACCAGGTGGACCAAAAATCAAAGTATGATCCAAGGCTTCACTGCGATTGCGAGCAGCGCCTATAAAGACTTCCATTTGTTCACAAACGGCTGGCTGACCAGTATAGTCGGCCAACATTTTAGGGCGCAGCGCGCGGTCATGTTGATACTCTTCATCGGCAACATCACCGGCAACAATTCGATCAGCTTCTATCATGGCGTATTCCTAAACTAACGCTGCAGCATGGTTTTTAAGGCGGCGCGAATAGCACTTTCGCTACTATCAATGGCCGATAAATCCAACTTAGCCAATGCTTTACTTGCCTCAACGGGTTTATAGCCTAAGGCAATCAGTGCGTTCTCGGCTTCCGCCAACATCACCGACTGATTGACACCGGCATCCTGGCCATCAATATCACCCTCTAAC
The DNA here is from genome assembly GCA_018668095.1 of Cellvibrionales bacterium. Lineage (GTDB taxonomy): Bacteria > Pseudomonadota > Gammaproteobacteria > Pseudomonadales > UBA7434 > UBA7434. The sequence continues at coordinate 1,196 of JABIQF010000082.1, read as the reverse complement.
AAACTGGCTGTTTCTAAGTGCCATTCTCGTAAGCGATCTTTCATTTCTACAATTAAGCGCTCAGCCGTTTTTTTACCCACACCCGGCAAACGGGTTAAGGCAACGACATCACCCGCTAGTACACAGCGACTAAACGAGGCCGCATCCATTCCCGACAATATTGCTAAGGCTAATTTTGGACCCACACCGTTCACCTTGATTAAGGTGCGAAATAATTGTCGTTCGGCGGCATCGGCAAACCCATAAAGTAACTGTGCATCTTCTCTTACCACAAAATGCGTAAGCAAACGTATGGCTTCACCGGTTTTAGGAAGAACAGAAAAGGTATTTAAGGATGCTTGGACTTCATAGCCCACACCATTCACGTCAATGGTTAAAATCGGCGCGGCTTTGTCAACTAAATGGCCAGATAAGAAACTAATCATGCATTACTATCATCATATTAAAGGGCGAAAAAAATGTATCGTAAAACTGCTTTGCTATTTTAGTGTTTTTCTATCTAAATATTTTTCTAGCTAAATTTTTTCTATCCAAGTATTTTTCTACTGTAGCGCTTAGCGAATTTGCGCATAAGGATTATCGCTGTAAGTGTGACATAGCGCTACAGCAAGTGCATCTGCCGCATCAGAAGGTGGCGACTGACTGAGACGCAGTAATTTAACCACCATATCTTGTACTTGTATTTTATCGGCCGCACCTGTGCCGGCAACCGCTTGTTTAATGGATCTTGGCGCATATTCACCCAGAGGAATATCTGCCGCCGCTATAGCCAACATCGCAGCACCCCTTGCATGCCCTAGTTTAAGCGCCGAACTTGCGCTTTTACCCACAAACACTTGCTCTATTGCTGCTTGATCTGGCGCATACTGGTTTATTAATTCAGCAACGCTCTGGTTAATGGTTAATAAACGTGCAGACATCTCGCCCGTTGGCATACGAATACAACCACTAGCAAGGTATTTTGGTTGGCCTTTATCGGCAACGATAAGCCCATAACCGGTGACTCGAGAACCCGGATCAATACCTAAAATAATCGTCAAAAGATGATACTCATCACTAAAAAAGATACCTGCTTAATCAATAAAACACATGTGATTATACCCAGCTATTTAGGATTTGCACCAAGCATTCTTATACTTCGGTTTAGACACATAAAAAAAGGCTTTACCTAACTTAAAAAAAGGCTTTGCCTAACT
>JABIQF010000191.1 GCA_018668095.1 Cellvibrionales bacterium | reverse complement strand
CGCCTTCACCAGTATTCATCCAACAGCCTGCTTTTTTAGCCCCGTAAGATAAAGCTTGTATTGCTGGTTTAGAGATTGCACCGTAACTCATGCCTGAAATATTAAATAATGATCGTGTTTTATAAGGTTGGCGACAATAAGGCCCAAGGGTCACTTCACCGGGTTCTGCGGCATCTTCTGTAAGTGTAGGAAAGGGGCAGTTAACAAATAATACGCTGCCTGCTGGCGTTAGGCTGCGTGTGGAGCCAAAGGCAATAGTGCTATCAACATTTTTAGCGGCTCTGTAGGCCCATGATCGCTCAGCACGATTAAACGGTAGCTCTTCACGATCCATGGCGAAAAAATATTGCCTAAAAAATTCGCCCATATGTTCGAATAAATAACGAAAGCGGCCAATCACTGGATAGTTGCGGCGCACAGTGTGTTGGGTTTGTCGTTTATCGATAATATATAAAATGATAACGGTGATGATGATTGCGCCGAGGAATAGCAAAAACAATACGGCCATGACGCCAAAGATGTTAATCAAAAAATGAGTGGTTGCAGCGCTGAAAAAGTTATCCATAGTTGACTTCCTAGCTAACAAAATTGACTGTAAAAAACACAATGGTTGTTTATGTAGATATCGTATAGGTTGTTATCACTGGGTGGATAATCATTGTTTCAGAGTCTATAGAGACTCAATCTATCAGTAAGTTCTAAGGGAGTTCAAGCTAATTAGCTTTTGAGCATATCTATTATTCATTTATTACGGATAATGGCAGCTGCAATTATTTGTAGTGATCTTGCTATGATTTAATAAAATAAGTGTGAACGGAGCGTTCGTTTTCTTATGTTAGATAAATATTATCGTGAAATTGAAAATTTATTACCCAATAGTGTACTTGTGGGTGATGCAGTGAGTGATAAATACGCGGTGGACTGGAGTGCTGAAGATGCACATCAGCCTACGATTGTTGTGCGGCCTAAGCGAGTTGAGGATGTATCCGCGTTGTTGGCCTATTGCAGTGCTAATCGTTTATCTGTCGTCACCCAGGGTGGTTTAACGGGCTTATCGGGTGGCGCGACACCGCAGCAAGATGAGGTGGCTTTATCTTTAGAATTATTATCTGGAATAACTGATATTGATCAGCAGTCGATGACATTATCGGCGTTAGCGGGCACGCCATTAGCAGAGCTACAGCAAGCGGCACAAGATGCTGGTTTTTATTTGCCCTTAGATTTAGGCGCGCGAGGCAGTTGTACGATTGGCGGTAATGTTGCGACTAATGCCGGCGGTAATCAGGTTTTATATTACGGCATGACAAGAGCGTTAGTTCTGGGTTTGACGGCGGTAACGGCAGACGGCACGGTTGTTCGTTCAATGAATAAAATGCTTAAAAATAATGCGGGCTACGATATTAAGCAGTTATTTATTGGCTCAGAAGGTACCTTAGGTGTTGTGACAGAAGTTGTATTAAGGCTTTATCCGCAGGCGGTATCAAAAAAATCAGCGCTCTGTGCTTTTTCGCATTTTGATGACGTGGTTGAATTTTTACAGGCAATGCAACGCCGTTTACCTAAAGTGACGGCGTTTGAATTAATGTGGTCGAATTATACAGAGCGGGTTTATGCAATGAACCCAAGTTATCGTGATCCCTTTAATAAGAAACACCCACTGTATGTTTTGATTGAGGCCGAAGGCGGTGATCTTGAGCGAGACAGTCAATTGTTTGATGAAGTGCTTGCGGATTATTTGGAGCAGGGTGGTTTAGTGGATGCAGTGATTGCTCAGTCGCATGCGGATGCCGAAAAATTTTGGCAGCTTCGCGATGGTGTTATGAGTATTCTTGCTAATATAAAACATCGCGCGAATTTTGATGTTGGTGTGCCTGTCAGTGTCATGAGTGAATTTGTGCAGCGTGTAGAGCAAGTATTATCAGAAACTATTAACGACTTAAAATTATGTACCTTTGGTCATATGGCCGATGGTAATTTGCATATATTAGCTTGGACTGATAGTGGCGGTGAAGCAGATAAGGCGAAGGCCGTAGCGTTTATTTATCAAAAGGTTTACGAGATTGTGGGTGATATGGATGGCACCGTGACTGCCGAGCATGGTGTTGGTGCAATGAAGCGTAAGTATCTGCATCTATGCCGTAGTGAAGAAGAAATCGCATTAATGCGATTGTTAAAACAAGCGATGGATCCTAAAGGTATTTTAAATCCTAATCGTGTGCTTTAGTTTTTCTATGCGCAGCGAGTAACAGAAAAGCAATTAATAAACTCGTTGCCCAGAGTGGCAGCAATGGTATGTTGCCTTCAGGTGGATCTTCAATTAAAGGGTTAGCATCGAATCCATCTTTATAGCCATCGCCATCGGTATCTGGGTTGTTGGGATCACTATCGATACCTTCGCTGTAGTTATTTGGATTGCCATCCCTATTAACTTCTTCGAAATCGGATGCATAGTCATTATCCGTATCGCTGTCAAAAGGATCGGTGCCTAAAAATATTTCCGTCGAATTATCCAAGCCATCATTATCATTATCACTGAGTGCATTGATGGTAATATTAATGTCGAAGGTTTCAGTGTTGCTGGTGCTGTCAGTAATGGAGGCAGTAATAATATGATTACCATCGCTGAGCGTGGACGCAATTGAGGCTCCGTTAGCAAACACCCCGTCAATGGATGAGCTCCATATAATATTGCTGCTGATATTCCCGTCTTCGGGATCATTGGCGCTAGCAGTAAAGCTTTGTGTGTCCGTTAGTATCGTATCGTTAGTGGCTGGGCTAGTGATGCTGATGTTCGGTGTTAAATTAGAAACCACGT
>JABIQF010000241.1 GCA_018668095.1 Cellvibrionales bacterium | reverse complement strand
TTTTTAACTGACTCGCCTACAAGTGATTTGGCGGCAAAGTGGATCACGCCGTCAAAGTGACGCCCTTTTAGCAGTTGGGATAACTTATCCTGATCGAGTAGGTTGACCCGCAGGATTTCACAATCTTTCACAGCCCACTCGTGACCCGTTGAGAAGTCGTCAAGCACCACAACCTCGTGACCATGCTCCTGAGCATACCTGACCATATGGGAACCGATATAACCTGCACCACCAGGGATAAGTAACTTCATAATAATTTTTCTGTTAGATTAAACAAGAGTGTATTTCTTTTTTATAGACTCCAGAAACTCCGGAAACTACCCTTTAAAACGCGATAAGAGCCTTTATCGAATGCCAAGTCCGTAGACCCCTCGCCCAACTCAGCTTTTAACTGCTCAATCTCGTCACGAAGCGCGTCATACTCACGCTGCTTGCGAGCGAGGATATAGAGTAACCCTGTCCCCGATAACCACACCAATATCTATTACAATACAAAACGGATGAGGCAACTTTAAACCTTCATCTATAATTACTGACTGACTAACATCAATAGAGTGCTTTGCTACTAAAATATTTCTCATGGTCACATGAATAACACCTCTTGAATTTGCAGCCAATCTAACCAAAAGACATGCATGAATAGATGGGTTAAGAAAACTCTTCACAAAAATAAAAAAACTTAAGCCTCCATACTCCTGCTTTATATCGCTAATCAACAATTTCAATATAAGCAATGTTTTAACCTTCAAATCTTAAAAGATAAATATTTTTTCAATGAAGAATCTCACAAGAAGTTTGTGTCATCGCCCATATGAATCAATACTAAAAACTCGCAACCGCCGCCGCACCCAATGCCATTCGATAAACAATCTCCGACACACTGCCCCACAACGTTAACTTCTTCATTCTCTCTGCATCCAACGGCACCACCACCGTATCGCCTGGTTGAATTGCATTTTCACCACGCTTAAACCAACGCGACTCACTAGGCAAAAACACACTGCCATTTGCCCTTACAACATAAATGCGTTTTTTATCGGCCTTTAAGTTTTCACCGCCACTGCGCTCAATATAATCATTCACCGATAAACTCGAATCATAAATATGTGACGTTGCATACTGCACCTCACCCACTACCGTTACCGATTGACTCTGCTTAGGCACCATTAAACGATCACCATTTTTTAATGACACATCATGAAACTCTGACTGCTCAATAATATTGGCTAAATCTATTACCATTCTGCCTGTTGGGCGCATACCATCCATTGCTCTTAATAGTTGCTGTGCATCTATTTGCGCATCAGCCCCTACATTCTGATCTTGCACATTCGCTGCCGCGATATCTGACGTTAACTGCTGCCTAAGCTCTTTAAGCCTTGTTGATTCTAACTGGCGTAACTGCGCGCGTGAAAAAATGCTCGCTTCAATAAACGCATACTCTGTTAAACCGCCCGCACGCTTAATTACTTGCGATAAGGTTTCACCTCGCTGAATAATATAGCTGCCAGGAAAAACCACCTCGCCCTCTAGCACTACCGTTTCTGTGCCATTCCAATTGGGTAAGCGCTTAATATGAATGGCGTCTTCTGCCGTTAATATTTGGCTAGCAGCATCACTCAAAGTAAAATTTATGTGCTTTATACTTTGCTGCTTTTGCGCATCTATTTCAAAACGCGTTATTTCTGCCGCTAAGCTAAAAGCTCTGTCTGTTAACCCGCCCGCCAGAGCAATGACATCTTTGGCGCTTGCGTTGCTGGGTAATGGGTATTCTCCTGGAAACCGCACACTGCCATTAACCGATACCAATTGGCGACGCTGATATTGATCGGCCTGCACACTGATATTTTCAATGATGTCTTGCAGTATCTCTTCGCGATTACTCCTGTAATCAAAAATAATAATTTTATCGCGAGCGTTAAGCTCAGGATCACTATTACTATACGGCCCTTCAAGCGCTAAAATAGGACTAAATAATTTCACTTCAATTTTACGTGTCGGCTCTAACTCACGCACAATAATGGCAACACTTAAATCTGGGTTAGGCTGTAAATCACTTACGCTGCCTATTACATCACTAACATGTAAGCCCTTATGCCAAGCCTGACCTCCTGGTCGTTTAACATGCCCTTCTAGCAACACCACATTTTCCATTGTGTCGAGTACAGAGAACACTTGTAAAATATCGGCGTCTTTTATTAGTAAGCTTTTGCCTTGCTCACTTTCAAGGTTAACGTCTACCAATGTACGCTCACCGCTTTCATTTATTCGCTCTATGCGAGATACCTGAGGAAACGCTGTCGGTAAAAAACCACCCGCTAATGCCACAACCTCTTCACTCGTGCTTTCGTCTTTTAATTCATAAATGGCGGGCCTACGTACCTCGCCATTAACGCCTACGGTTTTACCAATAGACGGAATAAAAATAACATCACCCGGCAATAACCGTGTATCACTCGATGTATCGCCGTTTAGTAGCAGCTCATACAAATCTAAACTCGTGATTAATTGCCCGCCACGCTTTAATTGAATATTACGCAGCGAACCAGTTTTTGATATACCGCCACTGGCAAATAATGCATTGGTCATAGTGGAGAGTGAGTTAATGGTATACGAGCCTGGCAGTTTGGCAGCACCTAATATAAAAATGCGTATGGACCGCAATTTTCCAACCGTTACAGAGACCTTAACGCCTATCATTTGTTCCGAAACAGTAGTACCTATTAATGCCTTTACATCAGTAAAACTTAAGCCTGCCACTGCCATTGGGCCTAAATTAGGAAATTGAATTTCTCCTTCACGATTAATTGTGAGCGCATGGCTTTGATTATTTTTACCGTACAACTGAACAATAATATTATCGCCAGGACCCATAATGTATTCAGAGGGAATAGGAATGTCGGTAGCCGGCATAAAACTTCCTGGCTCACCATCAAACAACTCATAACCAAACTGTTTAAGCTTTTGTCTTGTTACTTTTTTCTTTTTTGCTTCGGTAAGATCAACAGAGTTACTGACTTTAACTGCATTACTCTCTGCTGCAACATCTTCCACAGCGGTACTTTCCGAGCTCGCGGCACGACGAATATTACCGCTAGCAGCCTGCTCTAAATTAGGCTGCGCGCTGCTCTGACCCAATGCTTTTAAATCGACCCCATACTGCTTAGCCAATGCTTGCTGTTGCGCAGCAGGCAAACGTTTAAATTGCTCTATTTGAGCGGCTGAGGGTGTTTGCGCCAAGCTCATGCTGCTCGCAAACAGAAAAACTGTACTACAGAGAAAGCCCGTAAGGCTTAATTTAATATGCATAAATGAAAACCACTTTTTTATAGGTCTTTAGCCAAACAATAGTATTGGCCGACATTTGACGTTAACTTTTTAGATACAATTTACTGGCCCTTTATTTTTATTAGGCCCTACCGTTTACAATTGATATTTGAAATTGATACTCATTTTTTTATATATGAATTCTTCAGTCTTAACTCTTCAATCTAAAATCTAAAATCTAAAATCATCGATCCACTGCTATCGAGTACTTCATTATTAAACAGGAATAAATCAGAAGCATACTGATATGCAAATGATAACTGCCAATAGGCATTCACCGGTACAGAATACTGAATTTTCGCTATCTTAACCACTCCCCCACCGCCAAATACACTGCCGCCAGGCGCATCAACATTGGTCGTATCTGCATTTAGATCAACCTTACTTACAGACCATGATAATTGCTTACCGCTGGTTAAATAGTGATTGGCCATAAATGAAACTAGGCGACTGTCGTTATCGATACTTGCACCAATAGGCCGACCTTTATAACGGTAGCCGCTACGATAAATACCATGTTCATAAGCATAATTAGGCCGCTCATCACTGTAGCTTTCTGAGGTGGTGTCACTCACTTCTAGCACTAGGCGATGCTGTGTATTGCGATAAAGAAAACTACTCTCTAGGCCGAGCTGTAGCATGCCACGCGATGGCAGACCTCCCGCTTCGTCTTCACCGGTAAACTGAAAATACATAGCATTGTGGGTTTGTGATATAGCAAAGCTATAACGCGCATCAATGGTTGCCTGCTGATTACCTGGCTCATTGCTGCCATCAAGAGCAATACCACTATCACCACGATTATCGTTGCCGATAATTAAATCTTTTAAGGAGCTTAAGCTCTGCGGCCTGCCCTCACCACCCCATTGCGCAGTGCGACTAAACGCCAGTTCTACGCTGTTAAGCGGCCTAAAACTAAAGCGTGCACCTAAAAAATAGGCATCGGGAATGTGCCGATTAGCCTCAAGCTGACCGGCAATACTGGTGAATTGCCATGGGCCTATATATGAAAGCCAAGAGAGCCAAGGTGATCCAAAATTAAAGGCATCGGAGTTTCTACGCTGCAAGCTTAAACCGGGTATAGGGCGAGCATTATTGGATAAAGTAAGACTGGAGCCCCAACCTGGCCCCCACCAGCGATCAATAGCACCGGCACTGAATGCCCAATTGCCTAGCGCATAGCTAATATAAGAGCCGTCGGCTCGCCATTTATTACCATCTTGTGGCTGTTCGGCATACGTGCCGGCGATATGAACGGCGAACTTGTCGCCCATCCAGTCGATGCTGGCTTTCGCTTCTGACTGTTCACGACGATTATCGGCAAAGTGTTTAACCGCGTTGACACTCTCTGCTGCCGATAACTGGCCACTAAACCTTAGTGCCCCTTCGGTTTGGCGAGCAAAGGCATGCTTTACGTAACGTAAAGACCATAGTGATTCTTCATCTAAGTTGGAATAGTCAGCCTGCTTAACATCATGAATAACGCCGCTCCACATTAAAGGCCATGTGGTTACCGGCACGGTAATAATGTTTTTGTCGGCTAATAGCTGAATATGATGACGCAGGCGATGGTCGCCGCCATCAACCCAAGGGGCTGCATGCGCTGAAAAAATAATACTGAAAGAGAGAATCGCCGCTAGCATAGCCTTTACACGCCATGATTTGCAGTTGAGATGTATCACGTTGATATTATCCATAATATTTTTTGTTGCTATTAATCCAATTAGCATATTTTAAGCTACCAAGAAGGAAATAACATTAATCATTTTATGGTGTTTTTTCGTCTTAAC
>JABIQF010000237.1 GCA_018668095.1 Cellvibrionales bacterium | reverse complement strand
TGCTGGATATTGAAATGCCTCGTATGGATGGATTTGAGGTGGTTACTCGTATCCGTAATGATATCGATCTCGCCGATATTCCTATCATTATGATTACCTCAAGAACCGGTGATAAACATCGAGAGCGCGCATTAAACTTAGGTGCCAATGCATTTCTTGGTAAGCCTTATCAAGAGTCAATTCTGTTTGATGCCATTAATGATGTATTGTCTCTCACCGATCATGATGAACAATTTGGCACTTAGAAATAATGCGCTAAGGGGCATAAATAAAAGAAGCTGTTAATAGTTAAAGCTTCTTTTTAATCGAATAAATGGGAAGTCGACATGCAAACATTAAATTATGAATTACCTACAGCCGATTTTAGAGCCATCTATCTGCCGCTGCGCACCGATGGTTTATTGTTACCGGATGTTACCGTGGTTGAAATACTAAAGGTTGAAGAAATTTATCCACTGTTAAAATCTCCCGATTGGCTTATTGGTAATATCCAATGGCGTGGTGAGGAGTTACCACTGATTTCATTTGAATCATTGAACGGCGCTTCAACAGTTGATCCAAAACAGGTATCTAGAATAGCTATTATTAATGGCACCGCTGACCATAGTCATTTGCCCTATTATGCAGTTGTTATCAATAACACGCCGAGTCTTCATGATATAGGTGAAGGTGATATTGAATTGTGTGAAGGGCGTCCGCGTGGCCGTGCTGAGACGATGTCAGTGAGTATGAGTGATCTAATGGCTGGCGTACCGAATATTGAATGGGTAGAGCAGCACTTGCTGGCTTATATTCTTCATGGCTAATGATTATTCTATAGAATAATATATTTCAATAATAATGATGTCGATTGCTATTCATTCGTTAAAGCATTGGACGTGAGCTAAACGGCCCATCCAAAAAACCTTGTTCCATCCCAAGCTGTATGGCATTCTCTCAAGAATGACCAGCGTGTTTTAATTATCATGTCTTCCTACCAAATATCGAAGCTAAAAAACATGGAAGAAAAGAATTAAAGCGAAATACAATTGAAACAATATTAATAATTCTTATAAAAAATAAGAGACGCCAATTTAAAAATAAGAGACAGCAATTAAAAAAAGAGACAATAATTTCAAAAAAGAGACACCAATGAAAATTCATCAAATTTATACTGCCAGTGAGTTACGCAACTTCACTTACCTCATTGAGCTTAATGATGGAAGTGCTATTGCTATCGATCCATGGGATAAAAGTGTCGTTAATAATTTATTACTTGAAAAGAACCTTACGCTAAAGGCGATTATAAACACCCACGAACATTGGGATCATATACAGGGTAATCCCGATTTAGTTGCTGAACATGGCTGTGAAGTTTGGGCGCATAGTAATGGTGAGGGAAAAATTCCTGGCTTGAGTCGAATGCTATTAGCTGATGAATTAATTGACCTCGATGATAACGTGCAACTGAAGGTATTGGATACGCCAGGTCATACATTTGCACATTTATGTTTTTTAGTTTTAGAAGGTGCTAAGCCAGTGGCCGTCTTTACAGGTGACACCTTGTTTAATGCTGGAGTTGGGCATTGTCGAAGTGGTGATGGAGAGACCTTATATAAAACGATTGTTGATCATTTCCATAGTCTTAACGATCAAGTCATTGTTTATCCTGGGCATGATTATTTAGAAAACAATTTGCGTTTCACTTTGAGTATTGAACCATCGAATGTTGATGCTTCAGCTTGGTTAGCGCGCGCAATGACTGCTGATCCTAGTGACGAGCCGATGACGACTTGTATTGGTGATGAAAGAACATTTAATACATTTTTTAGATTAGATAACGCGCTTATCAAATCAAATGTTGACTGTGAAGAGGGTTCGCCTAAAGATGTGTTTTTGGCTTTGCGCAAGCGGCGCGATAATTGGTGATCGTAGGTGAGCCGTAAGCAGTCCATCAAGTGATCTATCAAGTGCGCGAAGAGATTACGAGCAGATGAATATACAGCCTAGAATATTCTTGATCAGTACATAAAAGGGGTAACCTAAAGAAGAGCAGAGTTTATCGAGATTCTTCCTTGCAAAAATATTCGTATAAAAACATCATAACAATATACAAATCAATTTAGACTAAATTGAATGGGTAAAAGAAACTCGAATTCATTACCTTCTAGTTCAGGTGGTACGCTGGGAAAGTGCGCTTTAGTCACTGCCTTGTTGGCGGCCTTATTTAATAGTTTAAACGGAGATTTTTCTTTGAGATCAACGGATTTCACTTTTCCTTCACGATTAACAACGACCTTTAAAATAACTTTTCCCTGTTGGTTTTTATCGATAGCCGAAGAGGGATAAACGATTTTTTTATAGGTGGATGTTAAAATCGACGATCGGTAAAACCTTAAGAGGTCTTCTTTCTGTTGTTTAACCTCATCTATTGCCTCGTTTGCTAGGTCATTATTTTCTGTATTAGAAGCCAATGTTAAAAGTGATGTATTAACCTCCAAAGGTTCATTGACCGCCATCGGATTGACTATTTTCTTCAGTGCGGTTTCAGTGATGGCGTTATCGTCAAAGTCGACGGGCGCAGCCTCAGACGCGATAGTAGTTGCTATGTCAGATGACTCTAATAATTCAGCTGTATTAACATATCTAGGCTGGCTTTCCATGGTAGTTGAATAAGATTGATTGTCTGCGATCTCTGTTAATACTGATTTTTTAGGAGAAGAGGTTTTGGCTTTTTTAGCGACGGATTTAGCAACTTTGGTTTTTTTGGGCTGTGCTTTTTTGGTCCATTTTTTCAAATCATTAATACGATTTGCGCTAGCAGTAAGACTTTCATAACTTGTCATCATAAAAGAATCAACGGTAGTTTGTTGGCCAAGTATCGAGGCTTTGAAAACAGAAGAGGGAGGTCGAGAACCCAGCCAAGTGTTTAGAAATAGCGAGAAAAACCCATGGCTATCTGATGCCATTAACGTGATGCCATTAATCCTTATCTTTGTGCCTTGATCGATATCTTTACTAATAACAATACGGTCACCTCGAATAAGGTAATCTTTTATTAAGGTATTAAACGTAGCGATATCCTTTGCATGATGCTCTTGGTCATCAGCTGTATTGTTAATGGCAATCGCTTGACTAAGGTGTTGAGTAAAGCGGCGCCTTGACCATTCATCGACAAGTATGGTGATTTCCATGCGCTGGTTTTCTTGCCAGAGCAGCGTTTGTGGATCTTCAGATCGCGATTCGCTAAACAATGCGGCATAGTAATAATCTTGTTGTAAGCTGGTATGAATCGCTGTGCCATTCAGTAAAAGCTGATCTGATGCGCGTGCTTGAGAAGAAAAAGTCACTAAAGAGCAGCTAAGAATAAGGGTGAAACAAAACAATTTTCTAAACGACATCCGTTTACCTCTGACGATCAGTTAACATAAAAAATGTGACATCCATTGTCGACACAAAGAGTTGGAAATATATAAAGTATGTCCTCGTATGAGGTTAGACGGGAGGGTTGTTTCTTGCCAGTAATGGCGAGTCTAGGGAAGTAAAGATGACAATAATTGTGATGCGGATAACATAATTATTTTTTTATGAGATTTAATGGAATAATAATGAAAAAAGAGCTGTGCTACTTAGGCTGTTACCAATTATAAAGGCAATAAGATAGAAAAATAGACAGTAGAAGGTATGACAAAAAAGATTAGAGAGAAAGACAATTAAAAATCGCCCCATTTTTCTTGCAGCAACGATAGCGCAACAATAGGCGCGGTTTCGGTTCGTAAAATTCGTGGTCCGAAACCAGTCGCCAAGAAGCATGCACTTTCTGCAAGCGCTAATTCATCATCGTCTAAACCGCCTTCTGGTCCAATTAAGATGCTAACACTTGCAGGTTTCTCAGTGATATTGGCAGTTAGCGTGGTGAGGCGAGTGCCCTGTGCGCGTAAGACTAATTTAAAATCGGCATTCTCTTCAGCTAAAAATGCAGCTATAGGTTTGGGCGACAAGAGCTCTGGTAATATGGTTCGTCCCGATTGCTCACAGGCACCAATCACCACGCCAAGCCAATGATCCATTCTTTTGGCCATACGTTCTGCGTTTAGTTTAACGTCAACCCGTTTTGTTATTAATGGCTGTATACGGGTGACGCCTAACTCGGTCGCTTTTTGCATGACCCAATCCATGCGTTCACCTTTCGATATGGCAATGGCGAGAGTGAGTTGCAAAGGCGATTCACTAACGGTGTCCTCATCAGCGATTTTTTCATGAACAAAAACATTCACAGATTTACGTGAAACTTCACTAATAGTCGCTCGATAATCAGCGCCGTGACCGTCAAACAAAATTAATGTTTGATCAGCTTTAACACGTAAAACGTGTAGCAAGTAATGGCTGTTACGCTGGTCGAGAACCATTGATTGGCCAGCATTAAGCGATTGTTCGCAATAAATTCTTGATCGTCTCATGATTAACCTGTTACTTACTGATAATCTGCGTATAGGCTATTTAATATTAAGGTTATGACAAATCGATTGGGTTGGCTCTATTTGATTCATCGTATAAAAATGTAAGCCTGGCGCGCCATAAGATAATAACTTTTCACAGAGAGATGTCATGAAATCCGTACAAAATGATTTTAAATCATCTGGTGAATCTTTCAGTGACTCAACACGGTAAGTGAGCCAGCGAGGAATTTCAGCCCCACAGCTTTGTGAAAAACGTTTTAAATTGTCGAAATTAGTTATCGGCATAATGCCAGGGTAAATCGGTTGATCAATACCTGCTTTTTGGCAGCGCTCAATAAAAAAAGCATAGGCATCAGGATTGAAAAAATATTGTGTAATGGCACTGTTTGCCCCTGCATCAAATTTTTGTTTTAAAAAATGAATGTCAGTGTCATAAGATTCTGCTTCTGGATGTATTTCTGGATACGCTGCAACCGCTAACTGAAAGTGATCGCCAGTATGCTCACGTATAAAGCTAACCAGTTCATTGGCATGCACAAGACGAGAGCCTGCACCAAAGCCTGAAGGGAGGTCGCCGCGTAAAGCAACAATTCGTGATACACCGTTAGCTTGATACTCTTTAAGTAAATTTAATATAGCTTCTTTTTCGTCGCCACCAAATGAAAGATGAGGGGCAGTATTAAATCCAGCATCAATACCATCGAACACAACTTTCTTGGTGTTATCTCTGGTTGAACCGCCGGCACCATAAGTCACGGAAAAATATTCTGGATTCATTTGGCCGAGTACGCGTCGAGTTTCTTGCAGCTTGTTCATGCCGACTTCAGTCTTAGGTGGAAAAAACTCAAAACTTACTGGGTGTTGGTTGGTGCCTGTCATGATGAATCCTGTTAAATGTTATTAGAATACGAAGTGATTAATAAATGTTGTTAAAAATAGGGCTGGCTTATTACTTTACAGATTGTCTGAAGCAATAAGCCAGCGGTTAATTAGTACTTATAAGATTCAACTTTATAAGGACCATCAACAGATACATTAATATAGTTCGCTTGCTCTTCGGTGAGTTTGGTAATAACACCACCAAAACCGCCAACCATATGCGCTGCAACTTCTTCATCTAATTTCTTAGGCAGTACTTCTACCGTAATTTCACGCGTTGCTTGGTCCGCTGATTTTTCACTGTACATATGTATTTGTGCGAGTACTTGGTTAGCGAAAGAACCATCCATAATTCTTGATGGATGACCTGTTGCGTTACCCAAGTTCACAAGGCGGCCTTCTGATAATAAAATCAAATGGTCATTGCTTGCTTTGTCACGATAAACTTTATGGACTTGAGGTTTAATCTCTTCCCATTCCCAATGTTTACGCATAAAGGCAGTATCAATTTCATTATCAAAATGACCGATATTGCAAACAACTGCATTACTTTTAAGTGCCTGTAAAATGGCTGAATCACATACGTTAAAGTTGCCCGTAGTGGTTACAACCAAATCGGTATTTTGTAATAGCAGCGTATTAGCATCTTCAACTTTTCCAGTATTGATGCCGTCGTTATAAGCTGAAACAACTTCAAAGCCGTCCATGCAAGCTTGCATAGCGCAAATAGGATCGACCTCGGTGACTTTAACAATCATGCCTTCTTGGCGAAGTGATTGAGCAGAACCTTTACCTACATCGCCATAGCCAATAACTAAGGCTTTTTTACCCGACATTAAATGATCGGTAGCACGTTTAATAGCATCGTTAAGCGAATGACGGCAGCCATACTTATTGTCATTTTTAGATTTAGTGACTGCATCATTAACATTAATTGCAGGAATTTTTAATGTGCCGTTTTCTAACATTTCTTGTAAGCGATGAACGCCAGTCGTTGTTTCTTCTGTTACGCCGTGAATACTATCGAGCATGGCAGGATATTTTTCATGTAACAATAAGGTTAAGTCACCACCATCATCTAAAATCATATTGGCATCCCAAGGGCTGCCATCTTTTAAAATAGTTTGCTCTAGACACCATTCGTACTCTTCTTCAGTTTCACCTTTCCACGCAAAAACGGGAACGCCAGCAATAGCGACTGCAGCGGCAGCATGATCTTGAGTAGAGAAAATATTACATGATGACCAGCGCACTTCTGCACCAAGGGCAACTAAGGTTTCAATCAACACGCCGGTTTGAATGGTCATGTGAATACAGCCAAGAATTTTTGCACCAGCTAGCGGCTGCTCATCAGAAAACTTACTGCGTAGCGCCATTAATGCAGGCATTTCGGTTTCTGCAATTTCCAGTTCTTTGCGACCCCATTCTGCTAGAGCAATGTCCGCAACTTTATAATCTGTTGTCATGTTGTTATTCCTAATAAAATAATTGAAAAATAGTTTAAAAATGATGGTGAGTTAAATGCCGTTTATGCGGCGAGTTAAGCAATCGCAAGCGCTGCTTTTAATGCATCGACTTTGTCGGTGCGTTCCCAAGTAAATGCGGTGAAGGTGCTAGATTTTTCTTGGCCTTCTTCCGTCCAGTGGTAAGTATGTTCAAATGGCTCGCGTCCAAAGTGTCCGTAAGCGGCGGTTAATTGGTACATAGGATGCTGTAATTCCAAAACGCTGGTAATGGCATAAGGACGAAGATCAAAGGTTTTTCTAATGGCTTCAATAAGTTTCGCATCATCTACTTTTCCTGTGCCAAAGGTATTGACGGAAATAGAAGTGGGCTCAGCTACGCCAATGGCATAAGAAACTTGTAACTCACAGCGATCGGCCAAGCCAGCAGCGACTACGTTTTTAGCCACATAACGACCGGCATAAGCGGCAGAGCGATCAACTTTTGACGGGTCCTTGCCAGAAAATGCACCGCCGCCATGACGTGCCATGCCGCCATAAGTATCAACAATAATTTTACGTCCAGTTAATCCGCAATCACCCACTGGGCCGCCAATAACAAATTTACCGGTTGGATTGATATGGTACTCAGTTCCTTCATGAAGCCATTCTTTTGGTAATACCGGAAGAATAATATTTTCAATAACCGCGCTGCGTAAATCTTCTAATGAAATATCAGCATCATGCTGTGTTGATAACACCACGGCATCAATTGCAACTGGTTTGCCGTCTTCGTAACGCAAGGTGACTTGGCTTTTTGCATCGGGACGAAGCCAAGGCAGTACGCCGTCTTTACGTAATTGAGCTTGTCGCTCGACCAAACGATGCGAATAATAAATAGGCGCAGGCATTAAAGTGTCGGTTTCATTGGTTGCGTAACCAAACATCAATCCTTGATCACCGGCACCTTGATCTTCAGGTTTAGAGCGATCAACACCTTGATTGATTTCTACTGATTGCTTACCGATAGCATTGAGGACTGCGCAGCTTGCACCGTCAAAGCCAACATCAGAACAGTCATAGCCGGTACCGGTAATCACATCGCGAATAATTTCTTCAAGGTCAACATAGCACGATGTCGTAACCTCACCTGCCACAATAGCCATGCCTGTTTTCACTAAGGTTTCAACAGCAACGCGTGCATCGCGATCACGAACAATAATGGCATCTAATACGGCATCAGATATTTGATCAGCCAGTTTATCTGGGTGGCCTTCTGAGACTGATTCAGAAGTAAAAATATTGTATTCACTCATTAGGTGTTCCTTTAATATTTTGAAAATGGGTATCGGTGTAGGCCGAATGTATATTTGTTTACCAGTGTTATGCAGCTTCTATGGGCGGCTCTTTTTTGATGTAACTGAGAATTTGAATCCGGAAACCGTTTCTTAATGCTGTATAGCTACTGGGGCCTTTGACTAAGCCACAGTTGCTTGTCCAGTTATCGAGAAGCGCTTCACTAAAACCTAACCACACATCACCGGCTGCATCGCGCACCCAATCTTGATCGTGTTGGCACAATTCTGAAATAACAAATACGCCATTGGGCGCTAATAACTGTGCGACATCATCAATAATGCTTTGTGGTTTGGCATTGTGATGCAACACCATATTAGCAACGACGCAATCCGCTTTGCGTGCACCCGATTGTGTCGATGAAGAAAGCTTGGCTATCTCGCTATCGAGTTGAATAAACGTAGAGGTGTCGCCAAGAATAAAACCTACCTTACTGAGTCCTTGCTCCGCTGCTGTTTTTCGGCATTGCTGAAGCATTGGCTCGGCATTATCCAATGCAATCACATGATTAAAGCGGCTCGATAAATTAGCAAGGTAAGAACCGTCGCCCGGACCAATCTCAATGGCTTGTTTAGTCTCTCGATGAGGGAAGGGCTCGGCAATCAGCATGTCGAGAATTTCATCAACGGTATCGCGGTAATCAGCAATATCGACAATTAAATCTTGCTGCGCTTTAAAGCGCTCACTGTTTTCAGAGAAAAACTGCAGCGATAGCTCACTGCGAGTTTTCTGCGCTCGATCAATCGCCTGTTGTAAGGTGCTAGAGAGTGTTTCGGCATCAATAGAGGCAAACAGCTGACTAATGAAGCGACTGTTATCACCTGAACCGGGAAGGGCTCGACGGTAAAAAATAGCATTGCCTTCGCGCCGAGTCGTTACTAAGTCGGCATTAGAAAGGACTTTAAGGTGGTGGCTCATGGCCGATTGCTTAATAGAAAATAGATTACAGAGCTCTAAGACGCCAAAAGAATCATGCTGGAGTACTTGGAGTATCTCTAATCTCAGTTGATCTGCGCTGGCTTTTAACAGACGCTCAAGTGCAGCCAAGCCAGTAATGCTGGTCAACTCACTAGAGGAAGTATCAGAGATACTCTGTGTTTGAGGCGTTGCTTTTGCCATGAACCCATGCCGGTTTGTACCAATAATAAAGCAATATCAATAATTATTGATATTGCAGAGCTGGGCATTCTAAGATGAAATGAAATATATATCAATTATTCTTGATATTGAAAAGTCACGAGTGAGAAAAGCACTGAAATTCTATATCAATATATTTTGATATAGATTGTGATGGAATTCTAAGTTATTGATTTGTAGTCATTATTTTCATTGATATTACGGAAGTCTTCAAGCTTGAGCCCATAAGTTCCATCGGGGTGGAGAGCACGGATCATATAAGGTCTGCCATTATCAGCTTGTTTCTCGGTATTGGTATCAACAATTCTGGCTTCGCAATAGGCTTTATTAGCATCTCGCGTAACTAACACCAGAGGTCTTAGGCCATTATTATTATCGGTGGGTAGCACAATGCCTGCTTCGCCACTGTTGAGTTCGGCGATACTGCCAATAGGGTAAACGCCAATAGATTCGATGAATTTGTTGATTAGCAGGGCGTCGAAGTGGCTGTCCTTTGCATCAAGAAGCAACTTAAGTGCTTCAGCCGCAGGTTTGGCTTCGCAATAGACTCTGCCACTGGTCATTGCATCATAGGCATCGGCAATGGCAACAATTCGGACTAAGTAGGGGATTTGAGTGGCATTGAGCCCAACAGGATAGCCAGAGCCATCCATTCTTTCATGATGGGATAAAGCAATATCGACAGCAGCTGCGGGAATATTGGGCTGTCCGATCAAGAGTTTTTTGCCGTGGATAGTGTGCATTTTCATGACTTCGAACTCTTTCTCGTCGAGACTGCCTTCTCGATTGAGTATTTCGCTTGGGATTTTCGTTTTACCCACATCGTGCAGCATTGCGCAAATACCAAGATCTTCGAGGTCACTTTGCGTCAAACCTTCAGCGCGACCTAAAGCAATACTCAATATCGCAACATTTAAGCTATGTTCAGAAGTGTATTCATCTTTGTTTTTAATCATGCTTAGCCACAGCATGGAGTGTGGATTAATAATGATGTTGTTAACACAGTCTTCAACGCTTTGGCGTACTTGATCAATATGAAATAAGCCGCCCGATCTCACCGCATTGAACATATTTTCAATAACGGTTTTAGCTTTACCATGAATCGAAATGGCCGCATCTAAGTTTTCGTTAAAAGCTTGGGTGCTACTGTAGGTTTGTGTTTGAGAGGGCTTGGCGCCATGATTTTTATCTGAGCTCGCGTTTCCACGTGTGATATCAATATAAACAAACTGACACAATGATTGAATTTCAGTTAATTGAGCGAGCTTGCGAATAGTAAAACCATGAATAAGAAAGGGGCTATTAATCCAGGGTCGGTCAAGTTCGGATACATGCATGCCGAGTTTTAACTCACTAGCGCGGATGCGTGTTTTTTCGACACCGGCAGTAGCAGCTTCGGCGAGTTTGTGAAGCATGAAATATCCTAATGGATGAGAGGGCTAAAATATCTTGAATGATATTAGCATAGTATAAAAGCGTCACCGATGAGAATAATCTCTGCAGGTAATAAAAATTTAGAGATCAATTTTACAATTCACTAAACCGAGAATATGTATTGAGAGCGTGTAGCGAGTACCTATATCAAAAATACAAAGTGAGAGCAGATATGGTGGATAAGAGAACGTTGATGTTATAGATAATCGTTTATAGCGACTCTTAGATATTATTTAGAGGGTTCTTAGTGTTCCATTGATTGAACTAATTTCTTCTTCGTTATAGGAGCGGCTAAGGTTAAAAATTCTAAAAAATCAGTTAAACCGTTTAAAGCTTCTTCGTGTGTCGCAAAGGGTCCTATTGCCGCACCCTCTCGGGTCGCGAAAAACCAAACACTTTCGAGTGAATAAAATCGATCGCTGCGACTCGGTATAATGCCCGATTCGCCTTTTCGGTTTTGCTGAGCCATATTGATTTCTCTCGCTCAAATGATTGCTATTGCAATAAGGTGGTCAGAATCTTATAGCGATTGGATATTGGACACAAGGCCAATAAAATTATTTTACTTTTCGATGGCGCAGTGAGGAGTAATAAAAAAGAACGGGTATTATTTTATCGCGTGACTAACCAGTAAAGGTTTTTGAAGTTGAAGATTTTTTTGCGCAATGGCTTGGCTAGCATTTACTAAAATAACACCTGCCTCGTTAAGTTTTGGCAGTGAGAGCTCAAGGTAATCTAATGTTGATGGATAGGGATGAGCAATCAACACGGCTGATCCTGAACGAATGGCTAACGCTAGCGCTTTTTTATAGGCTTTATCAATAGCGGAAGGACTAGGGTCGTGATCCAGAAAAATGTCACGCACTAAATAAGGAATGTTTTGTTCATTGGCTTCATGCATGGCAGCGCTGTTATCAGTGGTTTTGCTATCAATAAAATAAAACGGAGTTTTACTTAATTCTGACATTAACCAATGCATTCGATCGGGCTGCGAGGTGAGTTGGCTGCCCATGTGGTTGCTTAAGCCTTTTGCTTGCGGTAGTGCCTTTATGGCTGCATGTAAGGTGTGGATAAAGTCTTGCTGCCCTTGGTGCATGTTTAATCCACCGAGTCCTATCTGTTTTTGCCCCACAGCTTCCATTGGCATATGAATAATAACTTCCTTATTGATATCAACACTGTTGGCATAAGTGGCTAGCGCTGTTGCTTGTGGCGTATGAGGTAATATCGCATAGGTGATTGCGCCAGGGAGATTAATCGCACGGCGACCGCTGGCTAAATTATTTCCGAGGTCGTCAATAATGATGACCAGTGAAGGTGTTGCGTGGGTAAAGTCAGATTGCACTAGCGTAGTATTTAGTTGTGCAGAAAGGGTAATACTAAATGCAGCCATAAAAAAAACTAGAACGGCTTTAACGACTTGCTTGAACATAAAAACCTATTCTTTTGGTAGTGGTTTACTCATGATTACTTGCTATAAGGCTTATTTATTCGCTACGTATATTCAACGTTTACGCAGCGGCTGTTCACTCTTGAGAGTATTTATTACCACTCAAAATATTTAACCCTTTCAATAATGTTAATGCTTCATAGAGCTGATTGTCTTTAGTGACCAGTTCTTCGTCAGCATTCAGTACTTCGCTTTTTTCTTTGCTGCTACTTCTATCATTGATGCTTTCTAAATGCCCATGAAGGTCGGCCTCAAATATTTGCCCCTTCGGTTTTAATTTAGTGATTTTGGCGCGTTCAACTATGATATCGGGAACAATGCCTTGTGCTTGTATAGAGCGACCTTTCGGCGTGAAGTAGCGAGCAGTGGTCAGTTTCATGCCGCGCGTTTCTGAGAGTTGGATAACGGTTTGTACTGAACCTTTACCAAAACTATTGGTGCCTAAAATAATAGCGCGATTATGATCTTGTAAGGCGCCGGCGACAATTTCCGAAGCCGATGCTGAGCCGCCATTGATCAATACCACTAATGGCCATGAAAAAGTTTCATCGCCTGGGCGCGCTTCAAAGCGTGAGGCGGATTCACGAAAACGGCCTTCGGTATAGACGACTAAGCCTTCTTCTATAAAGGCATCGACGACTTCAACGGCTGCTTGTAGCACGCCACCGGGGTTGTTGCGTAAATCGAGAATAACCCCATTAATATTTTTTTCGGCTTTTAATTTAGCTAATGCTTTTTTAAGATCTGCACCGGTATTTCCTTGGAACTGCGCAATGCGTAAATAAGCATAGTGCTCTTCAAGCACGCGACTACGAACACTAACGACCGAGATCACATCGCGAATAAGGGTGAGTTCTATCGGTTGAGGAACGCCTTGTCGAACTATCGTTAAATCAATAGAGCTGCCTTTAGGGCCGCGCATTTTTTTAACCGCTTCGCCAAGGCCTAAACCTTTTACTGGCTGGTTATCGATTTTAATAATTAAGTCGCCGCTCTCCATACCGGCTTTTTGTGCTGGCGTATCATCAATAGGAGAAATAACTTTAATTAAACCATCTTCTAAACCGACCTCTAAACCTAGCCCGCCAAATTCACCTGAAGCACTGACTTGCAAATCTTCATAAGACTCAGGCTCAAGATAATTAGAATGCGGGTCAAGCTCGGTGAGCATCCCTTTAATAGCATTTTGTAAAAGTGTTTTATCGTCAACCTCTTCTACATAGGCGTTGCGAATATGATTAAAGGCAGTCACAAATGAGCGCAAGTCTTCGAGCGCGAGTTTACCTTTGACTTCAGTATCATCGGTTGGCGTGAGTGCATTTTCAGGGATTAATGGTGCTAGGTCAGCATCGAGTGAGGGATGCAGTTCTTGCTTGATTTCGGGTGCTAGCTCAGGTGCTACTTCAGAATTTAAATCGGGCGTTATATCAGACGCTTCATCGGATGACAGTGTCGGTATTTCTGTAGGTGATAAATCGTCTTGTGCTTGAGTTGCTGGCATAAAGATTAATAAGCAGGATGCGAGCAGTGACGGCGCCAATAAGTGCAGTCGGCGTGACTGTGAATTCAATACTGACATCAATGGCAGCATTATTAATAACGCGGATGACATTACGAATAACAACACGAATAACAACACGAATAACAACACAAAGAATCCTTATATAAGCGGGTAAAAAAACATGGATCAGCAATGATTAGCGTTGAATCATAGCTGTTAAGCGGTCGCTTTGCGAATGCTTAGCAGCAGTATTTTCAGTTTTTGCTACACCAATGGTTAGGGTTATTAGGCTGGCCATTGTGGCGAATTTCGAAATATAAGGCGGCCATGGATTGCCCTCCGCTATTGCCAACCGTCGCAATCGTTTCTCCGCCGGCTACCCAAGCGCCGGTATTTTGCAGCAAGCTTTCATTATGGCCATATAAGCTCATATAACCATTGCCATGATCAAGAATCATTAATAGACCTTGGCCTTGAAACCAATCGGCAAAAATAACGCGTCCAGCATAAATAGCTTTAACCGCCTCACCGGCGTTGGCCCGAAGCGTAACGCCTTGCCAATTAATGGATGAGCCATTGCGAGATTTGCCAAATTGAAATTGTTGACGGCCACTTACGGGCCAAGGAAGGCGACCTTTGGCCTTGGCAAAATCACCATCGGGTACCGCGAATACTTCAATGTCTTTTTGCTTTGCTTCTCGCTTGGCTTGTTTAGCCATGACTTTCGCCACTTCATTCAATAACTGCTTGAGTGAAGCGCTATCGCTGTCTAGTACTTTAATACGGCTTTCGCTGCTTTTGATATTACTGGTTAACGCTTCTAGTTGCTCACGGCGCTTTGTTTGCAATGAGGCGAGTGATTGCTGTTGCTTAATCAGAAGCGCTTGGTTGGTTTCTAGTACGCTTTGTTGCTCACGGATACGATGGCTGACTTGCAACTTCTGTTTCACCGTTTCAGCATACTCGTGAATTTTCTTATTACGGGCTTTATTGATATAGCCTAAATACGTGAGCTGTCTATCGATAGACTCTGGACTTTCTTGCTCTAAGAATACTTGTAGCTCACTCTGACTGCCCATTTGATAGGCTTGGCGCAGGTGGTCGCCGATTAATGCTTGTTGTTTTTCCTGCTGACGTTGCAGCTTTTTTTGCTCTTCGCGTAATTGTGAAAGCTGTTTATTCAGTTGTTGCTGCTCTTCGGTGAGTTGTCGATGTTTAGCGGCAAGCTTACCGATTTTGATTTCAGTATCACTAAAAGACTTATTGATACTGTTATGGCGATTAAGATCACGCGATAACCGCTTTTTAATGCTGTCGAGCTCGCTGAGTAATTTACTGAGCTTGGCTTCGTTGGCAGCCAGCTCGACGCTTTTTGTTGAAGAATTATTGGCGAGGGCAGACTCAATAAACAGCGTACTGCTGCCGATGAGCATCGTTAACGTCAGGCTTAGCGTTATTATCAGGGGAATTAGCACCGTCGTTAGCATAGCCGTTAGCACAGTCATTAACCTAGCCATTAACCTAGCCATTAACCTGGTCATTAACACAGCCATTAACACAGCCATTTGCTGAGTAACCCGCGCAAAATAAAGAGACAGCAGGCTATTTACCTGGCTTTTCGCTGGGTAGAATGTGGCGATTAATGCTGTTGGTTTTGGATTCATGCTTATAGACGGTTTCACTTGTCTGTTATTTAGCTTAGCTATGTACCTGTTATTGTTGACGATATCGCATAGGCCATGGTTTTGCGACCGATGATATGGGGTATATGGCATAGAACATCAACCTAGCTCCCTAATTCTTCAACATCTAAACGATAGAGTTTCACTCAGTTAGCTGAATTAGCGATTGTGAGCGTTGTATGAACCGTTGTATGAGCATAGTGGGA
>JABIQF010000262.1 GCA_018668095.1 Cellvibrionales bacterium | reverse complement strand
TTTAACTCGTCGTATAGGCGAAACATTAATGGTCGGAGACGACGTTACAGTAACTGTTCTTGGTGTGAAAGGTAACCAGGTGAGATTAGGTGTTAACGCACCGAAAGAAATCGCCGTTCACCGAGAAGAAATCTATCAACGGATTCAACAGGAAAAAGAACAAAAGTCGACTGTTGAAGATGAAGTGGATTATTAGGTTTTAAACAACTATTCACTCTAAGGTAAGGCTTTTTAGCTTATCTCGCTCTAGATTTAAAAGTTAACTATCTAATATTCTTAGGTGGTTAACTTTTCGCGTTCTGAAATAGCTGCTTTTTAAAGATCCTAGTTAATAATGAGCAAACAAACCTTTTAAGGTGCGTTGCTTTTGCAAAAACTAGGGCTTTCAATGGCTGCGGTATAAAGGTCGTTTTAGGCGCATCCATATAGGCATATGGTCACTAATGTCAAATTCAGCTTTTTTGTATAATACTCTTTTTTGCGCTTTGCCCAGACATCTATCAGACATCTAGGCCCAGGCATCTAGGACAGTCACCTTAAAAGAATAGATTTCGTATAAGCCTTCTTCAAATTAAAGTGTTTTTCTCTGGAATAAATATTTGAGTGAAGCGTTTATCGGCAAATTTGAGGGCTAATTAAAAATGGTCTGTTCTGGCAACTCTTCTAGCAATTCACTATCCATGATTTATCTCCTAGCAATCCATTGTGAAATTTAAAATAAGTAGATTGTTGATATTAATTAGCCGTGTTTTTATTGATCAGATGAGCTTTTTAGAGCTCTATTCAGTCGATTTCTTAATAGCTGTTCCTACTGACGCTATTTATCCGTAAAATCTAACATGAATACTCTATTGCAATAGGATAAGTGTCATGCCCGATTCTGTGTTGCCGGTTTTTAGTCAAAGCTACGAAGAAGCGCGAGATAAATTTTTACTTCTTTCTAAAGAACATGGCGCATACAGTCGCTCTTATAAGCATCCATCAGCTTGTACGCCTAATGGCGCGCCATTAATGCTTGAAACCGCTTGGATAGGGCCCCGTGATGCTAAAAATGTCATGGTTATGGTTTCGGGTACACATGGCCCTGAGGCTTACACAGGTGCTGCCATTCAACTTAACTGGCTTAATGGGCACAAGGGTTTTCCATCTCCATCAATGGCCATGTTGCTTATTCATGGCGTTAACCCTTATGGATGGGCGCATAGTAGCCGTACCACAGAACATAATGTTGATCTTAATCGTAATTTTGTTGATAGCTATCCAAGCGATACATCCAGCCAATTAACGGAGCAAGTCCAGGCGTTGTTGTGCTCTTCTAGCCCTAAAGGACCTCGTTTTAAAACGATTTTTATAGGGCTTATAAGGCTTCTGCTAAATGTTGGTATAACAAAAGTGGTTAATGAAATTTCGAATGGTCAGTACACCCATGCTAAGGGTATTGGCTATGGCGGTGACAGTGCTGAGTGGGCGAACCTAACGATGAGAGCTGTTTTGGATGAGCATCTTAAACAAGCAGATAATGTCACGATAATTGATTGGCATACCGGTATTGGACGTTATGGTGAGCCGTACTTCCTCTGTTTTGATGAACCCTTTTCTGAAGAATACCAACGTGCGCGTAGTTGCTGGGGGGCAGCCATCGACAAAAGTAATGCCGGTTATAGTTCGGGTCAGCGTCCGGACTATCAAGGTTTATTAATTAATGCAGCTCGTGATATTGCGCAAGGCTTTGGTGCCAAGACAACAACAGCCGTTATTGAATTTGGCACCTATGCTAATTTGAAAATGCTTAAAGGTTTACTTATCGATAGATGGTTAAGATACCATGCTGATGAAGAGAATCTGCAAATTGCTGCCAAGTTACAAACACAAATGCTTCGGTTATTTTATCCGGAGGATGAAAGGTGGAGGGCGAGTGTGTTACAGCATAGCGAAACCATTATTGCGCAAAGTTTGGCAGTTCTTAATACTGATGACGCTTCTTAATGTCTTCGCTCGCTCTCGATCATGTGGTTATTTATGTACCGAGCCTTGAACAGGCTGTGGAACAATTTACTGAGTTAGGGTTTACGGTTCATTTAGGCGGTGAGCATGATCATACGCAAAATGCGCTTATTATTTTAAGTGATCAGTTCTATATCGAATTGCTGTCTTTAAAGGCTACTTGGCGGCGTCCATTGTTATTGCTTGCAGCCCGTTGTGGCCTGATTGATTTAATTGCCAATACTAAATCCGATATATCTTGGCGTTTGCTTCGGTGGATTACTCAGCCCTATGGAGCTATTGATTGGTGCCTCCGTACAGATAATATTGATAAATTATTAAATGACTTTTTACCTGTTGATATTCCAAGGCTGAAAAGCCTTAGGTATCAACGCCGTCGTAAAGATGGAGAGATTGCTGTTTGGACTCTGGGTGGAGTGAAGAATGTTGATCTTCCTTATTTTATAGAAGATAAAACGCCTATTGCTTGTCGTATACCGTTAGGTAGTCATACAAACCATGTTAATGGCGTGAGTAGTTTACGTAGCCTTAACCTTGCTGCGAAAGATTCATTGCAGGCAGCTTGTTATTTTTCTGTCTTGTCGGGTTCTTCTATAAAAGAAAATAAAGAAGATTATCTGCAGATGAGTGTTGGTGATGCAATTATTGATTTTTCAAAGCGAACGAAGGCAGTGGGAGCGTTTAGTTTGGATATTAATTATAATGGGCATGAGCCTGTAATTCTTGATGCAAGAAAAACTTACGGTGTTCGAATTCGCTTAGTGCCTATAAATAATGGATAGAATGAAAAGCTGAAAAAAGGCTGTAGGAATTTAACGGCATGCAATTAACCGCTTATCAATTATTGATTAAAAGTAAATCCCTCCGGCTCCTTTTTTTCTTCTTTTTTTATCTTTAGATAGCCATTGAGTATCTAACCCTTTTGGTAGCGGATAGTCGCGGGTAGGGATGTTGTTTAGTCATTGGGACGCTATATATAAAGCTGGATAGTGTATCGGTCTCTTTTCGATTTTATACAGCCAAACATGTTTCCCCATTCTTTTTAGATGCCGCTTGCCCATTGACTCCCTTAAGCGCTAATCATTTCTGGTATAAACGTTCCTAACACACTGTTATGTAGGCTTAGCTAAGATCAATGGCTTAATTGTGCTGCATTCGAGAAGATTCAGCGTTTTAGGTCAATATAACTGTATCGTTGTGTATCAAAAGCGCCATTCAAATTTTTTTATTATGGTTTTTTTGTTCTAACGTATTGATATTGGTGCGTTATTAGTAAATATGTATTGATGCTGTTGCGGTTGGTGATTTAACTGTATTTGTTTGTCTGGTTGATGAGTGTTTGCTATATTTAAACAGCAAATTAAAGACCGTTTTTAGCGTTATTAAAAATAATAAAGGCTTTTCTAAATGGCAGCAAACAAGGGATCAAAAAAATCATTTAGAACGTCTTTGAAAGGCCAATCAAAGTTAGATGGCTTATCTCGGCGTGATTTTATCAAGCAAACCACTTGTTTAGGATCGGCTGCTGCGATTCAGTCTTTGGGTTTGGCGAGTCTATTGGGTGCGTCAAAAAGTTTTGCTTCCAATGATTATAAAGCGCTAGTATTTATATTTTTAGATGGCGGCAATGACGCATTTAATATGTTGGTGCCTCGAGGTGCGGGTCAATTGCGCACGGACTATGAATTAGGTCGTGGTGTTGTTGCGCTTCCGAGTAATGAATTAAAAGCTATTAATTT
>JABIQF010000260.1 GCA_018668095.1 Cellvibrionales bacterium | reverse complement strand
GTTCTATGCTGTAACTGCCTTCGTTTCAACAATAAGACAAGCAGAAATAATAGCGAAGCTGCGGCTAATATAATGAAAAACAAATGTCGCTTATTGGTCGTCTTGGGTTGAACGTTAACTTCATCGTTCGCAGACTCGTTAACAGAAACAGGAAGCGATTCATCGAGCGCTACAAACCCTTGCGGTTTGTCAGCGACGCCTTGATTAAGCGACTCCTCCAATATCTTTAACTGCTCCGTTTTTTCGGCTAAGGCTTCGTATTGCCTATGCAAACTATCCATTCTCGCCTCAACACTAAGCTCTCGCTCTTTATTTGTGCTTAGCCCCTTATCAAAATCGTTAACCCAATCATCTGAGCGTTCGCTTAATTCAACAGTCTCATTAGCTACGGCTACCGAGTTATCATCGCTTGTGACTAATGACAGAACGCCTTCCTCTTCAACCGGTAAGGTATCAACTGAAATGGGCTGTTTTATTTGAGTATTGAGTGAATCAGCATTAGAAGGATGGCCTGACTGCTGATTTGCAGCAATAACGGCGCTGATTTGCGCAGCAGAAACAGATAGTCGCGCATTAACTTTTAAACGATCTGCATTATTTTTTATAAAAGCCCGAGTATTGTTTTGATACAGCGCATCGACTATTGGCTTAATATTGCCGCCCGTCTCAGCATGTATACGGCGGGCAACTGCCCAAAGACTGTCACCCGAACGCGTTTTATATGACCAGCTATCTTCCTTAGTTAAATCACTAGTTGAGGCATTCTCATTCAAACGAGTATCGTGCTGAATAACTTCAGCATCAGTAGTTTTGGACTTAACTACTGTATTTTGATTCGATAATGTCTGATGGGGTTTTGATCTATCTACGTTAAGCTTCTCTTTACTCTTCTCTTTACTTTTCTCTTTGGACTTCACTTGACCCTTATCTTCGCCTTTCTCTTCACTCTTATCTTCACCCTTATCTTCGTTATAAAGTGACCCAACCTTTTCGATATTTTCGGAGCTATCAGCTTTTGGCTCTGAGTCACTCTCTAAACGAATAGACTCATTCAGTGTTTTTTGCTTTTGAATAGTCGGCGATCGTTGAATTTTATGCTGCTGCTTTGGCGCTATCGTCGGCTTAGCGGGCTTGATGGTTTTAATAGGTTTAGACTGTACGATGACCGCAGGCATTTCTAACAGCGCAGTGAGTTGCTTTGAAACAGATCCCGCTGGCGAACGAAGTGACACGACAAAATCAAGATAAGGCTCAAAAACAATATCGCTACTGACAACGCGAATAGTATAACTTTCCTGCTCATCGACGAGCACATCAAAAATAAGTCGAGTATGAAAATACTCCCACTCAACATCCATGGCACGATAAACGGAGCGCGGGGCCAAGCTAACCAGTATGTCGTCCGCTGCAATATCCTTAGTGCCCGTAACGCCAATCAAGCCATAAAAACGCTCACCAACGGCGCTACTAACGGTTAACTCAGACATGCCAATGGCTGCGCCATAGCTACTAAACAATAATGCAAATAAAGCGGATGCTTTAAATAAATGCCTTGCAGCAATAGGAAAAATAAATAAGGAGAAACACCTAGTTGAACTCATAAATAGAATCACTGTGTGTCTGAATAAATGAAATTAACGCGTGTGTATTAAAGTGTAGCAATAATCGCTTTAGCGGCGAAGAATGGCGTTATCTTTCCGTCGACAACATCACGTTCTAGTTGCGGCCAAAGCATTTGTGCCTCAGGGTTTTTCATTAATATTTGCTCAAGCATTTGGTTAACTAACTTATCCAACCAATGTCGATTTTGCCTTGCACGCTTTTTATCAAAAGAACCTCGCTCTTTTGATTGCGAAACATAATCGAGAACCATGCCCCAAACTGTATCGACATTATCATTTTCTAGCGCCGATATAGGCAGTACTTGCGGCGTCCAAAAGCTGGTTTGTCGCAGTAAATGGAAAGCGTTCTCATAGTGTTGTTTGGTCATTTTAGCCAGTTTAACACTCTCGCCGTCGGACTTATTGACCAATAAGGCATCGGCAAGTTCCAATATACCTTTCTTAATACCCTGCAACTCATCGCCAGCGTTAGGCAGCATTAGCACACTAAAGAAATCAACCATGCCAGCGACTTCATATTCAGATTGGCCCACACCTACCGTTTCAACTAAGACTACATCATAGCCCGCCGCCTCAACTAACAGCATGGTCTCTCTTGTTTTATGCGCAACGCCACCCAATGATCCAGACGTCGGTGAAGGACGGATAAAAGCATTTTCTTCACGTGATAAATGCTCCATCCGCGTTTTGTCACCAAGAATACTGCCGCCTGCTAACGGTGAGCTTGGATCGACCGCTAACACAGCTACTCGCTTACCTTGTCGAATAAGATACAGGCCAAAGGCTTCTATAAAGGTAGACTTACCAACACCAGGAATGCCGCTTATACCAATACGAATACTCTTGCCGGTATGAGGTAACAGCTCGTCGAGCAATTGCTGCCCTCGATCAATATGATCAGGATGATGGCTTTCGATTAAGGTAATCGCCTTGGCCAATGCTCGACGATTACCGGCGAGTATATCCTTAGTTGAAATACTGAATGCTGTCACAATAAAATTATGCGCCTAATTAAATGTTAACTTTTATATATGAATTAAAGTTTTAGCCAAAAACGTTTAGCTATTAACGGCTGAATTGATGGCTGTAAGCACATCTCTAGCAGCAAGAGGAATTTTAGTGCCTGGGCCAAAAATACCTTTAACGCCGAGGTCTTCTAAAAAGGCGTAATCTTGTTTGGGAATGACACCACCAGCCACCACAATAATATCGTCAGCACCCTCTTTTTTAAGTGCCGCAATTAACTGAGGGACCAAAGTTTTATGCCCAGCCGCTTGTGATGAAACGCCCACCACATGTACATCATTTTCTACCGCTTGTTTAGCAACCTCTGCAGGCGTTGAAAACATCGGTGATAAATCAATATCGAAACCAACATCGGCAAAAGCGGTAGCTATCACTTTAGCGCCACGGTCATGTCCGTCTTGGCCCATTTTGCACACCAACATACGAGGACGACGACCATGCTGCCCGACAAAGGTTTCAATATCGGCGGTAATAGCTTGCCAGCCTTCATCATCTTGATAGGCGCTGCCATAAACGCCAGAAACCGTTTGTGATTGCGCATTAAATCGACCGTAATCTCGTTCCATAGCGTAGGATATCTCCCCAACAGTGGCTCTTAAACGCGTTGCCTGTATGCAAAGTGCTAACAGATTACCTTTGCCAGAAACACTGCTTTGGTAAATAGCTTCAAGCGCTTGCTCTACAGCGCTATCATCTCGCTTAGCCCGCAGATCTGCAAGTCGTTTAATTTGCGAGGCTTTAACGGCATCATTATCGATATCTAAAACATCAACATCGCCTTCTTGGTTTTCTTGATCTTCTGATAAAGTATATTTGTTAACGCCAACAATGACGTCTTCGCCTCTATCTATTCTCGCCTGTTTACGCGCAGCGGCTTCTTCAATCCGTAACTTAGGCATACCTGTTTCAATGGCTTTAGCCATACCGCCTTGCTCTTCGACTTCTTCAATTAAAGCCCAAGCTCGATCGGCCATTTGCTGGGTTAAAGACTCCATCATATAAGAGCCGCCCCAAGGATCAACGACGTTTGTAATACCTGTTTCTTCTTGAAGAATAAGCTGTGTGTTTCTAGCAATACGTGCTGAGAACTCTGTTGGTAAAGAAATAGCCTCATCTAAAGCGTTAGTGTGTAATGATTGTGTGCCACCGAATACCGCGGCCATAGCTTCTATCGTGGTGCGCACAACATTATTATAGGGATCTTGCTCTGTTAGAGACCAACCCGACGTTTGGCTGTGGGTTCTCAGCATCTTTGAGCGTTCATTTTTTGGCTTAAACTCACTAACAATTTTTGACCAAAGTAATCGTGCAGCACGTAGCTTGGCAATCTCCATGTAAAAATTCATGCCAATGCCCCAGAAAAAAGATAAACGACCAGCAAAGGCATC
>JABIQF010000146.1 GCA_018668095.1 Cellvibrionales bacterium | reverse complement strand
CTATCACTCCGAGCAACACCTAGATGCTGTTGATGTAATTTTGATTCAACCTTATACAGTTCTTCAGCAATATTTTTTATTACTTCGTTTTTTCGTATTTCATTTGCAGCAAGCTGCGTATCACTGTGTAATGTGATTAATTCTTCCTCAACCGCAATGAGCTGCTCTGCAAGGCTATCGTATTGCGCCAGCTGCAATGTATAGCGAAGTGTTGATGCCATTGACGCCATTTTTTCAAATGAGTTTTTTTCTGGCGCGATATCACCCTTGCTCAATACTTCATCGCCATCAAAATCTGCACTCAATTCAAGAGCATTTTTTAGTAGAACAAAATCACTGAGCAAACTATCAAAAACAATTTCCATTGTTTCTGCATCAGGCGTACCTAATCGTAAGACTTCTGAGGGATGATGAATATGAAGCGCATCTAATAAACGATACTGTTGTTTAAACTCTTTGACTTTAAGAAGATCACTATCATATAAAGCGATACAAAATAGAAGCTCTCGCAACACTTGATCAGCAGCAGAAGAATCAACCGCAACATTGCCATTTAAATGGTGCTCAAGCCAAGCAAAGCTACCTTGCAAAGAATATTTAGCAGCTAATGAAAGTTGACTTGCACCTTTCGAGGCCGCAATAATAAGTACATCAATTGCATTAACAATGTCGCCATTGATGGTTTCTTCAGTAGTATTTTTTGCTGGCGAAAGACTTGCCATAAGCTGGCCAAACGTTTGTTGTAGCTTATTTAACGCGCAGTGATCATTGTCAGCTTGTTGATTGAGCTCTGCTAATATTTTCTTGCAGTCCTGCAAATAATCGTTAGCCGAAACATCTTCAAGAATATAATTATTCTGACTAACGTTATTTGTTAATGAAAATATATCCTGATTGACGAGTAAGGGCATATTCGCGGCTGCACGAACATCATTCACTACAGCAATAATATCACTCGCTTTATCATTTTGTATTGATCGCAAGCGCACTAAATAATTAGGCAGCTGAAGTAATCCGCCTAACAAAGCCTGGTAAGCATTATCTTTACTCACACAGTTTTCTTTAATGATGACATCAATCAGTAAAATTAATTGTTCAGATAACAGAGCCGCAAAAGTGAAATCGACTTCAGTAAAAGAGGCATGTATTTGTTCCAAATAACGACGGCATTCAATCAGCTTTTCTGGCTCACTCGATCCAGATAAATAAGACTCAAGCGTATGCCTAGCACCAACAATAGCTTCATCCAAACCTTGAGAGACCCAATCGAGTGACCGATGGTTTTGCTTTTCATTCATATTCGTTTTATCCATCAATAGACGCGACAGCAATAATGTTGATATTCAAACGCTTAAGTACTTATTAACTTAATGCTTAACTGACGGCCTCTTGAATATAGTCATCATCGTTTTCTATTGTTGATACTGTTGGATAATCAGTTTCGACGCCGGGTAATTTAAATCCAGCTACCGAGCCCCTCAGCTCTTTTGTCATTGATGATAAGTTACCGACTTTATCAGCTGCGTCGGTGGTTCCGGCGGCTGTTTGTGAGGTAATGTCTTTTACTGTGTTCATCGTTAAAGAAATATTACCCGCCGTATCTGCCTGTGTACGTGCCGATGAAGATATACTCTCAATCAACTCAGACAGGTTTAATGACACTTTTTCAATTTCTTCAAGCGCCACACCCGCATCATGCGCAAGGCCGGCACCGTTAACCACTTCGGCGGTCGTTTGCTCCATAGAGGCTGCCGCTTCATTAGTATCAGATTGAATGGTTTTTACCAAGGCTTCTATTTGACGAGTAGCGGCAGATGATCGCTCAGCCAAACGCTGAACCTCATCGGCTACCACAGCAAAACCACGTCCTGCCTCACCCGCCATCGATGCCTGTATTGAAGCGTTGAGTGCCAGAATATTGGTTTGATCGGCAATATCATTAATCAATGAAACAATATCGCCAATTTCTTGCGAGCTTTCACCCAAGCGTTTTACCCGCTTAGATGTATCTTGAATTTGTTCGCGAATCGTATCCATACCATGAATCGTATTCTGTACTACGTTTGCGCCAGATTTTGCTATTTGCACTGAACTCTGTGCCACTGTTGCTGATTCGGAAGCATCAATAGACATCTTATCCATCGTGCCAGCCATTTCTTTAACAGCGCCAGACGCCGACGCAATTTCACTGGCCTGTGATTCTGAAGCTTCAGCGAGTGTTAACGCTTTTGTCTGCGTTTCTTTAGCCGCCGAATCCACTTTTACGGTTGTGTCATTAATAGAAGAAATAATGTCTCGCAATTGTTCAATGGTGTAATTGATCGAATCGGCAATTGCACCGGTAAAATCCTCTGATACCGTTGCTTCAGCCGTTAGATCACCATCGGCTAAGTTTCCAATTTCATTCAATAGTCGCTCAATCGCAATTTGATTTCGTTCATTGGCATTTTTTTCTTCTGCCAAACGAGAAACTGTATTTCTATAGAGTTGCGTACCAATAACGGCCAATATAATTAAGATAAGCGCACCACTAAAAAATGCAGTATCCGCACCGACTGTTCTTCTTTGGCTTAAACTCCCTAAACCTTCTACAACACTATTCGTTTTATCCAATATTTTGGGTGAATTATTAAGAATGCCATCAGCAGCATTTTTAGCACCTAACAAATCAGGTGAGGCTTTAAAAATATCGTCAACTGAACCTGATACGAAATCAAATAAAGTATTAATTCGCTCTAACGATGCTCTCGCTTTTTCATCTTTAATGCGCTCAAGTCCTAGCTGTTTATCACCTTCCAACATGCCGGTTAATACGCCACCAAAAATACTCGCATCTAAATTAAACTGATCGGCTGCTTGACTTGTCGCCTCACCACCACTGAGCATTTTATCGACATTTCTTGCAATTCTTTCAGCTAACAAAAGTTGCTTTTGCGCGTAAACAATTTGCTCATTCGATGCATTACGATCGAGTAAAACCTCAACTACACGATTGTATTCACGCTGAAGCTCTGGAATACTTTCGTTAAGTGTCTTGGCAACATCATGCAAAAACAATATTCGGTCACGGTTATTAACAATGGTTTCAGAATTTTTCTTCACGCCTATCCAAATGCTACTCAACTCTTGAAGCTCAGATTTCATCATAGTGCCGACACCTGGCAACTGATTATCACCCGCGAGTAATATTCGATAGCTTCGGTCAAAACGCTCAGTCGCTTTTTTTAACGTAGAAAATGCAGATGCATCTCCGGCAGTGGCGGCCCG
The DNA here is from genome assembly GCA_018668095.1 of Cellvibrionales bacterium. Taxonomy (GTDB): domain Bacteria; phylum Pseudomonadota; class Gammaproteobacteria; order Pseudomonadales; family UBA7434; genus UBA7434. The sequence continues at coordinate 24,933 of JABIQF010000146.1, read as the reverse complement.
TGAACTGGTTGATATCTGATGCAATAGCACTCGCATATCACTGGCGATTTCTAAGTATTTAGCATCTCTGTCGGCATCACGTAAGAATATAAACGTACTTACAATAAAAAAAAGCGTTGCACAAACAAGTAAAGCAATAGAAAAGGTAAAAACTTTCCTTGAGTGACCGCTATTTTTAAATCGGCTAATATTGTCCATCCTCGAAACTCCAACGTAAATCTGGTTAATAATGATTAAATGAATACGGTTTTTAAATATGAATTAAATATATTAAGCTGCTGTATGGCTGCTAATTTGCAGTCCTGCATCCATAAACTCGGGTGCCTGTGTTAATAAAGGTATTTGAAATCGTAACCAATCGGAATGGCCATCATTTCCCGTTGAATCTATGCAACTCGCAAAGGCATCGCCGCTACCTGAGTAAGCCTGTTTAAAACTATTACTAGAGAAATGTTTTAATCCGAAAACATTACTGACTAATAAGCCTGCATAAATATGCTCTGATTCCACAATCAATACACGATGCCGCGCTCTATTCCCGGCCAATTTAGAACCAAAGTAATGTTCAATATCGTAAATAGGTAGCATACGACCGCGAATATTGGCCAGCCCTAAAACCCATTGTTTGGTTCGTGGAATAAAGTTGTAGTTTGGCGAGTTAATAATTTCTACTACCTGCCCCATTGGTGCGACCATTTGCTGGCCACATAAAGAAAAACCTATGCCACTCCAATCGGTTTTTAAATCCTTGTTGGTTGTTCTCTTTTTTACTGCCTCATTACTCGCATCGGCAATTTGCTTTAATAGATCTAACGGTTGTCTCTCTATTTTCATTGTTAAGTTATCTCTATAAATATTACTGAATCAAATAGCATCTAATACATTTTCAATCGTATCGATCAAATCTTTTTCAGGTACTGGTTTAACGAGATAACCTCTCGCACCTTGTTTGCGCGACCATTCACGATCCGAAGGTTGATTTTTGGTTGTTACCATAATGACGGGGATAGCACTGGTTTTTGGGTTTCGTGTTAGGGCTCTTGTTGCCTGAAATCCATTTATCCCTGGCATTACGATATCCATTAACACCAAATCGGGTACTTGCTCACTGGCCAACTCTACTGCTGCCTCGCCCGATTCTACTGCCACCACTTCGTAACCATGTTTATTTAATATATTCGATATTTGATAAGCTTCCGTAGGCGAATCGTCCACCACGAGTACTCGCTTCATATCCTTCTCCATATCCTTTTCCATAATTTAAGATGCCTGAGCCGAAGCAGAATCGTCTGATCCACCTATTTGGCAATGATTTTCGACCGCCTCAAGTAATTCAACTTTGCTGAAAGGCTTTGTTACGTATTGGTCTGAACCAACAATTCGTCCTTTTGCCTTGTCAAATAAGCCATCTTTGCTCGATAACATAATGACTGGCGTCGATTTAAAGTGGGCATTATTCTTAATTAATGCACATGTCTGATAACCGTCTAATCGTGGCATCATAATATCGACGAATATCAAATCGGGCTTTTGGTTAGCTATCTTTGCCAGCGCCTCAAATCCGTCTTCTGCAGTGATGACATTAAATCCTTCTCTTTGCAATAATGTCTCTGCTGTTCGACGTATAGTCTTGCTATCATCAACAACCATTATTTTTAAACTTTTGTTTTGCGAATCCATATCGATTCGGCCTCCGGGTTACAACAAATGACGTTAAGATGAACAACGCTGAGTTGCCGATTTAACTAGGTATATTTCAGAAATAAATCTACTATTGCCGTCAGTGACAGACGCCAATAAATTGTTTACTTTTAAAGCTATAGACCAATGTCTTTAAGAAATACAGTGAACGACATTAATTGCATGCTGATCATTAGAAGCAATTAACAAAATATAGAGGCAGGTATCATTATGAGTATTAAATTGGGCATTGTGATGGATCCTATCGATTCCATTAAACCTTACAAAGATAGCTCGCTAGCCATGCTGCTAGCAGCGCAAGAAAGAGGCTGGGAATTACACTATTTTCTACAAGAAAACCTCTTAATCGATAACGGCATAGCCCAAGGTTATGGGCAGCCTTTAACCGTTACCGATAGCGAAGAGAACTGGTTCACACTGTCAGATCCAACCTTAATACCGTTAGGTGATCTTGATGTGATTTTAATGCGAAAAGATCCTCCTTTTGATAGCCAATTTCTTTATTCCACTTTCATCTTAGAATCTGCTGAAAAACTCGGTACGTTGGTTGTCAACAAGCCTCAAAGTTTGCGTGACTGCAATGAAAAAGTATTCGCAACAGATTTTCCGCAATGCTGCCCACCCGTCTTAATTACCGCCAATGCAGAACGTATTCGCAGCTTCCATAAAGATCATAGTGATATCATTTTAAAACCACTCGATGGCATGGGCGGCGCCTCCATTTTTCGTGTCAAACCTAATGATCCTAATCTAAGTGTCATTATTGAAACACTGACTCAGCATGGAACCCAAAGCCTTATGGCGCAACGGTATATCCCTGAAATAACTCAGGGCGATAAACGCATACTGCTTATTGATGGTGTACCCGTCCCTTTTGCATTAGCGAGAATACCTGCTGCAGGTGAGACTCGAGGAAACCTTGCTGCAGGTGGCCGCGGTGAGGCACAGCCCTTAACTGAACGGGATTATTGGATATGTGAACAAGTTGCTCCTACTCTGCGAGCAAAAGGCTTACTTTTTGTCGGTATTGATGTCATAGGTGATTACCTCACCGAAATTAATGTCACCAGCCCGACGTGTATTCGTGAACTGGATAAGCAATGTGATTTAAATATTGCCGGACAATTAATGGATTGCATCAATGAGAAATTACATGCCAAAAGCAATGAATAATATATTCTAAACACTTTAACCAAGAATCACTTAATAATGAAATGAGTTACAGCCCTGGCCAAAATTATCGACTCAGCTACACCGTTGCCATAGCACTCGCTATTCATATGGTGGTTTTATTTTGGTTGGCTTTTAATGCAGAAAGCAAAGCCCATATCGCGCCGCAAATGGAAGTGACGCTGTCATACCATCAAAGCGATACAAAACCAGAAGATGCCAGCTTTGTTGCTCAAAGTAATCAGCTGGGCAGTGGCGACGTTGAAAAAAATCAAGAGCTGACCACGCTCTATCAATCAGCCTTTAATGACGCCGCTATTAATCCTGTTACCCCTATCACAGAAATTTCGTCACTAGCAGTTAAACACGATGAGCAACCAATCATTAAGCTTCGCATTATTACAACAACAGGCAATGCGGAACGAAGCTTGTTTCAAGATAAGGCGCCACCCATTGATGAAACGAGCATTAGCGAAGACGACAATGAAGAAAAAACATTGACAGAGTTGAGCCAAAAAATTGCCAGCCTTGAAGCGCGACTCGCAGACAAACAACAACAGTTTACAAGAAAACCAAGGGTGTTAACGTTAAGCTCGGCATCAACCATCGAAGCCGACGATGCTAACTATGTTCATCAGTGGCGTGATCGTGTAGAAAGCGTTGGCAATCGCCATTATCCCCAGCTCGCCAGAAACAATGGTCTATACGGTGATGTGCGATTATTAGTGAAATTAAAATCGAATGGCGTGGTTGAAGAAATTGCTGTTCTTTCTTCATCAAATTCAGAAATATTGGATCGCGCAGCCATTGAAAGTATTCGGCTAGCCTCACCCTTTGACCCCTTTCCAAAATCATTAGCTAACAAATACGATCGTATTGATGTGATTCGTACTTGGCAGTTTAGAAAAAATCGACTAACAGCGAAAGCTGAATAAACTCAATCCGCAATCATTATTCATTTTCATGAAACACTTCAAGGCTAGCTTCACCATTAAAGTCTGTCGTCATTTTGAATTGTATGGGGCGGCAGCAAACTTGACAGTCTTCAATATATTGCGCTGCATCTTCGTCTTGGATTTCTTCAACGGGCTCAATAAGAATGTCGATTGACTCGCCGCAATAGGGACAGCTGATAGTGCGTTCTTCTAGAAATACCATGATAATTTAATGACCGCTAGTGTCTTTTCGTTGATTTTTTCGTTGATGTTTTAATGACTGTTTAAATTGCTGTTTTTAAGTTAGCGTTTTTATCAACTGCATTGTTGAACTACATAGCTTAACTACATAGCTTAACTACATACCTTAAATACATAGCCGAGCAACGTTTTTAAAATAATTATTCTGAAAGATGCAATATTGCTTCAACTTCTATCAAAGCACCTTTAGGAAGAGCAGCAACTTGTACGCATGCTCTAGCGGGAAACGGTGAAGATAAAAACTGTTGCATCACATTATTGACTTGTTCAAAACCGGACAGGTCCGTCATTGATATATTAAGTTTCACACTATCATTGAGTGTGCCACCAGCAGCATTTGCAACGGCTGTAAGATTAGTAAATACCTGTGTCGCTTGCTCAGCAATACCGCCATCACATAGCAACATGGTTGATGGTACTAAAGGAATTTGTCCCGATAGATAAACCGTGTTGTCTACGCGAACCGCCTGAGAATAAGGTCCAATAGCTGCCGGCGCTTGGTCAGTACTAACAATTATTTTATTCGTCATAAATGCTACCCACTGCCTCTGCCTTTCACACTTTAACGTTTAACGCGTACAACTTTAACAACCGATTTCAGTACACGTATTCTTCGAATAATTCTTGCAAGGTGAATGCGATTACTCACAGCAAGGAAAATATGAATAATGCTCGATTTTGAATCACGCTCTTCAACTTTTATCGATTCAATACTGCCATCAAGACTATTCACTTTATTAGCTAACGATGCAATGATGCCGCGTTGCTGCTCAACTTCTACTTTTAGCTCAACTCGGTATTCGCCTTCGGCGTTATCGTGCCAGCGAAGTGTAACGCTTCGCCCTTCTTTATCTTTTTCTTGAATCTCATGGTAGTTACGGCAATCGGCTAAATGTACGACAACGCCACGACCCGCTGTAATGTGTCCGCCAATATCATCGCCCGGTATTGGATTACAACACTTGGCAAAGTTAATCATCATGCCTTCGGTGCCAGCAATCACTAATGGCTTCTCACGATTACCGATCACCATATTATTGCCGGCGTCGCTTTCGTGAATATCGAGCAGTTGGCGCGCAGTGAGATAAGCTACTCGATTACCTAAGCCCACCTCTTCGAGTATCTCTTCAAAATTCGAAGCACCTGATTTTTTCACTAATGCCGCTTGTTGCTTATCGGTAATATCGTCAAGACTACTATTAAACGTCACCAATGATTTATTTAATAAGCGCTCACCTAACTCAATCGATTCACCGCTCTTTAGATGCTTGAGATAATGACGAATTTGACTGCGCGCGCGACTGGTCGCAATAATATCTAACCAGCTTGGATTAGGGTTCGCACCTGGCGCAGTTATAATTTCAATGGTCTGACCACTTTGCAGCGGTTGCGAGAGCGCAGCGAGACGTCGATTAATACGACACCCGACACAGCTATTACCAATATCGGTATGCACTGCATAAGCAAAATCAATCGCCGTCGAACCCAATGGCAATTCCATAATTTTTCCCTTAGGCGTAAAGACATAAACCTCTTCGGGGAATAAATCGATTTTCACATTTTCAATAAATTCTAATGAATTACCTGCATTTTGCTGTAGCTCAAGTAATCCCTGCACCCACTGACGCGCACGCGCATGACTACCTACCGATGCATCTTGATTATTCGCTTTATACAACCAATGTGCGGCAATGCCGTTGTTGGCCATTTGCTCCATATCTTTAGTACGAATTTGGATTTCGATAGGCACGCCGTGCATACCAAATAAGACGGTATGCAATGATTGATAACCATTGGCTTTAGGGATGGCAATATAATCTTTAAAATGACCTGGCCGCGGTTTGTATAAGCTATGAATGGAGCCGAGTGTGCGATAGCAATCATCAGGGGAGTCGACAATAATTCTAAAGGCGAACACATCCATAATTTCAGTAAATGAACGACTCTTACTACGCATTTTTTGATAGATGCTATAAAGATGCTTTTCACGACCAATCACCGTCGCAGAAATACCGTCTTTTAATAACTGCTCGCCTACTTGGGTTTCAATATTCGTGACTAGCTCTTTGCGGTGCCCTCGAGTCGCTTCAATCGCGGCTTGTATCCGCTTAGCGCGCATCGGATATAAAGTGCCAAACCCTAGGTCTTCGAATTCTATGCGTACTTCATTCATACCTAGTCGATTAGCAATCGGCGCATAAATTTCTAATGTTTCAACGGCAATGCGGCGGCGCTTTTCAGCACCCAGTACATCTAAGGTTCGCATGTTATGAAGACGATCGGCGAGCTTAACCAGAATAACGCGTAAATCACGCGCCATGGCCATCGCCATTTTTTGAAAGTTCTCGGCCTGTTTTTCGGCCTGTGTTTGAAATTCAAATTGCGTGAGCTTACTCACGCCATCAACGAGCTCTGCAACCGTCGAACCAAACTGCTCGACTATCTCGATCTTATCGACTTCAGTATCTTCTATCACATCATGAAGCATCGCCGCCGCTAAGCTTTGATGATCCATATGCATATCAGCAAGAATATGAGCAACCGCTAATGGGTGTGTCACATAGGGTTCGCCCGAACGTCGGGTCTGTCCACTATGGGCTTTTTCCGCACACAAGTAAGCGCGACGCACCAAATCTATCTGGTCATCGTTGAGGTAAGCATCAAGCTTTTGGGTGAGATCGTTAATTGTATCCGCCATGACCACAATATAATCTGTGGCCGGCGGTTTTGGTAGAGGAACTGTTACAATTTAAAAATTTATTTTAGATACCGAATTCAGCGGCAAGCTCTTCTGTTAGATCATCAACTTCTTCTTCGACGTCCATATTTTTAGGATCGATCAAGCCTTTCTCGATTTCGCGAAGCGCGATAACTGGTGGCTTATCGTCAGAGACATCAACCATTGGGTCTTTGCCTTGAGTCGCAATTTGACGAGCGCGCTTGCTAGCTACCATCACGAGTTCAAAACGGTTTTCAACGTGATCTAAACAATCTTCTACAGTAATTCTAGCCATAATATTAGTTCGCCTATTATGTGGATATCGACATGGAATGATGTCTGGGTTAAATCTGCCCGATTTTACTTATAAGCCATTGGCGTAATGTGTCTTAACAACATGACTAGCCGCCAAAATGGCCGCGCAGTATAAGCAAATTTGCCTCAGTTTGCGAGCACGAAACTGCTCATATAAACGCCTAATCGGCCAATAATGATGCCAACAAAGGCTGAAATTGACGTTGTTGCTGGCTTAAACGTAGCCTTGTGGCCAAAATCACGGCTTTTAGGTCGGCCAATGCAATATCAAAATCATCATTAATAATGAGATAGTCGGTCTGTTCAAAATGAGACATTTCATCGACTGCAGCTGCCATACGGCCATCAATAATATCACTGCCGTCTTGGCCCCTACCCTCTAAACGCGATCGCAACGCATCCAAAGAAGGAGGCAAAATAAATATGCCCACACCGGCACTGCCTTGCTCGGCCATTAACCACTGATGCGCTTGCAACGCACCTTGCCAGTCAATTTCAAGAATCACATCAAAGCCAAGCTCTAATTGCTCATTCACCCAAATTTTTGAGGTGCCATATGAATTGCCAAAAACCGTCGCATATTCAAGAAAGCTACCATCGTTGATCATCTGCTCAAACACAGCAGCTTCAGTAAAATGATAGTTAACCCCATCGGTTTCTCCGGGGCGAATAGCTCGCGTGGTATTTGAAACTGACACACACAAGCGCTCATCAGTCGCCACTAAAGCGTTGACCAGACTCGTTTTGCCTGCACCCGAAGGCGCTGACACTGTAAATAAATTACCCCTAACAGGACTCATACTTTATAAACCTGAATAATGACTCAATTCGGACGCTATTTTAAATCGATAAAACTATTATTCGATATTCTGCACTTGCTCGCGCATTTGCTCAATCAGCACTTTAAGATTGATTGCACCTTGACTACTATCGGTCGCAATAGATTTAGACCCTAAGGTATTAGCTTCTCGATTCAATTCTTGCATAAGAAAATCAAGACGTCGACCACAGGGTTCATCTTTAGCCAAAGTGTCTCGCACCTCAGCCGTGTGCGCAACCAATCGATCGAGCTCTTCTGCAACATCGACTTTCTGCGCCAACATAACGATTTCTTGTGCTAATCGATCATGATCAATATCAACACTTAGCTGCGCTAGCCGCTCTTCAAGACGCTTTTGATGTTCAGCTAAAATCTGCGGCATATTGAGCTTTACTTGATTCGTTAGATCATCAACCTGATCAAGCTTCTCACAAATAACATCTGTCATTCGTTGACCTTCAGCATTTCGCGCTTCGGCCAATTTCAATAAGGCATTATCAAAACTTTCGAGCAAACTTTCACTTATGGCCTCTATATTTAATTCAATCGCTTGTAATACGCCCGGCCACTGGAGTACTTCATAACTGCTTAATGGCGCAATATCCGATTTTTTTTCATTCAGCTGTTGTGCGGCAGCCATTAATGCGGCTACTTTTTCTTCATTGACAATAAATCCTTGCTCGGAATCATTGGCTTTAAAATATAAGTTGCACTCAACTTTACCGCGCGCCAATGCATTTCGCATACGCTCTCTCAATGCAGGCTCTAACACTTTTAATTTGTCAGGCAATTTGAATTGCGTTTCAAGATAGCGATGATTAACACTGCGCAACTCCCATGCATAAGTACCCAGAGAGTTATCACCTTGCACTCGCGCAAATGCGGTCATGCTATTAGCAGTTAAATTTGATTTTTTTGTCATAAGGCTTTTTAGTCACCATTGTTCTAGCAAGAAATTTGCAAGAATTTTAAGTCAATTTCATTCCAATTGAAAAATTATCAAGGTGAGTATTAGTGAACTAACACTCTACAATATTCAACTTTGTAGCTGTATTTCAACATTGTACCTGTATTTCAACATTGTACCTTTATCCGAACATTTAGACGATGGTGCAAAGTTATTGCCAGTGTATAATACAAAAAATAGCAAACCACCTGTCATTAATGTTTATAAGCAGCAATGACTCTATCAGCTCTTACTTTCAGGATTTTATCTTATGGATCGACCTAGCGGCCGTAGCAACAATCAATTACGTTCAGTTACCTTTACACGCCAAGCAACCAAACACGCCGAAGGCTCTGTTATTGCTGAATTTGGTGACACGCGCGTGCTGTGTACAGCCTCGGTAACGCAAGGTGTTCCACGCTTTATGAAAGGTGAAGGCCGCGGCTGGATTACTGCCGAATATGGGATGCTTCCTCGCTCAACCAATGAGCGAATGAATCGAGAAGCCGCTCGTGGTAAACAAGGTGGGCGCACACTTGAAATTCAACGTTTAATCGGACGCTCTCTTCGATCAGCTGTTGATCTTACTGCCATGGGCGAATACACGATTATCATTGACTGCGATGTGCTTCAAGCCGATGGCGGAACACGAACAGCGTCAATATCGGGTGCCTGCGTTGCCTTAGTCGATGCCTTTAGTTTTATGCAAGCAAAAGGCTGGTTAAAAGAATCACCATTAGTGTCGATGATTGCAGCTATCTCAGTTGGCGTTTATAAAGGTGAAGCGATTTTAGACTTGGACTATCCCGAAGATTCTAATGCCGAAACTGATATGAATGTTGTGATGACAGAACAAGGGAAGTTTATTGAGATACAAGGCACGGCCGAAGAGGCGCCATTTTCACAGCAGGAATTATCATCCATGCTGGCCTTAGCAGAATCAGGCATTAGTGAATTAGTTGAATTGCAAAAAGCAGCATTAGCAAAATAAATTTTGCCCTTTAATGTCTAAGCTGTTTTTTTAATCGAACATGCAAGATTCATAAATGATAAGTGATATGCCAACGTTATTAATTTAATCGATTAATAACGGGGCATATTATCTTCAGGACAAATTTCATAATCATAATCAATCGTTAACGGACCGTGTGCTGAAAACGACTTGCTCTTCAAAATGCCGCCATATTCAACCGTTTTTCTTAGCCCTTCTGAGACAATTTGATAATCCACACGCCAACCATCTTCATCAATAGTACCTGATGGCCACCAAGTAAATTCATCATCATCACTAATCGCCGCTCGAAAAGCGTCAACATAGCCTAAGTCAATTAACATTTGATCTAACCAAGCGCGTTCGGCATCAGTAAAACCGATAGTGTCTCGGTGCTGCTCGGACAGCTGGACATCTCTAGGTTGATGAGCCACACGGAAGTTACCGCAAATAACAAACTCACGTCGCTTGTTTTTAATTTTTGCTAGGTGATCATGCAGCTGCTGAAAAAACTGTGCCTTGCGAGCAATACTCGCCTCATCATCTGCGGTTGCTTCAGGCGCCAATATTGAGCCAAAACTAATCTGCTCGAAGTCAGCCTGAATATAACGCGCTTCCATATCAAAGTCGTTAAAACCCAGACCTGTCATGATGGCTTTAGGAAGGTCACGGCAATAAACCGCTACACCATTAGTATTGTCAGGATTATCAAAAAAGTAGACGTTATACGATGACGGAAAATACATATCATCGCGCAGCAAGTGTTCTTGGGTGCGAATATCCTGAATACAAATGACGTCTGCATCCTGACTCTCTATCCAATCATAAAAGCCGCGTCCTGCTGCCTGCTCAATCCCTTCAGCACAAAAGCTGATTACCCGCATTCGATTTCCTCACCCAATATATTAAATATAAAAACTCAAGCCAGCATTAAGCTGTTTCCAAATTGAACACAGCCGGCTATCTCTCTTGTTATTATTGGTAGAAACAAACAATGTCTTTTAAAACGATGATTTTAAGTTAAAAACAGGCCATCTGGCTAGCATTGACATAATTTTAACGACTTCATCTCAGGCCGCGCAGTTTAAATAGGTTTATAATATGATGTACAGTCAAATAAGACGACTAATTGCAGATCATCACATTATTTAAATTAAACAATCATTCAATAACCAGCTATACAATTCGGTAAAAACCAATAATGCAAAAATTTCAACGTGAATTTATAGAGCTCTCGCTTAATGCCAACGCACTTTGCTTTGGCGAATATACATTGAAGTCGGGACGATGCAGTCCTTATTTCTTCAATGCAGGTAAATTTGATCGCGGCCAAGCACTCGCTATATTAGGTCAATGCTATGCCGCTAAAATTATTGCCTCAGGTATCGACTTCGATATGCTTTTTGGTCCTGCTTATAAAGGCATTCCTCTTGTTGCTGTTACAGCTGCTGCACTTGCGACTTATCACAACCGCGATGTGCCTTACGCCTTTAATCGCAAAGAGAAAAAAGAACATGGCGAAGGTGGCTCTATTGTTGGCGCCCCACTGCAAGGCAAAGTGCTCATTATTGATGATGTCATCACTGCAGGCACAGCTATACGAGAAGTTTTAGCTTTATTAGCCGAACACAGCCAAGCACAACCTGCTGGCGTTATTATTGGACTCGATCGATGCGAAAAAGGTCCAAACAATTTGTCGGCCACGCAAACTTTTGAGCAAGACTTTAATTTACCGGTTCTCAGCATTGTTACCATTGAACACTTGCTGGACTTTCTGTCTAAACCACAAGACTCTCAAGAAAGCGTCGTTTCTGACGAACAGCTTGAGGCAATAAAAACCTACTGGCAGCAATATGGCGCTCATGAAGCTACTCACAGCTAACATGTATCCAATCCCATTCAGTCAAAAGGCTGGGTTGGTAATACGGCTTTCAATAGCGCTCATTATGAGCCTATCGTTAGTCAATGTTAGCTATGCTCAAGAACTTACATACTATCGAGTCATTAATGAAAAAGGCACGATGGAACTTAAATCGGCACTCACCCCCGCAGAAGTCAAACGTGGTTATGCCATAGTGACGCTTAGCGGACACATTGTTAAAGAAGTGCCTGCCGAGCTTAACGACGAAGAATACGCCCAGTTAAGCGACGAACGTAAAGCTCACGACCTCAAAACCCAGCAAGAAAATGAATCACGGCTGAAAAACGAATCGCTATTACTGCGCTATAGCAATGTCGAGGACTTAACCTCTGAGCGAAAACGAAAACTGGCTGAATTTGATGTGCGCATTAGTATTTTACGCAGCAATATGATGAGTTTAAAAGATCAGGTTGAGCGCCAACAAAGTCGGGCGGCAAATATAGAAAGAACCGGCAGAGAAGTGCCTGCGGTTATTCGTAATAATATTGATGAGTTAGAACAAAAATTAAATGAAGCGAATACATCATTGAAATCGATGAAGACTGAAAAAGAGTCTGTCGCTGAACGCTATTCGCTAGACATCACGCTGTTTAATCAACTCATAAAACAGCATTCCTTGAAACAACATACTAAGAACCGTTAATCGCCAAGTGGCGCTCCTCTTAACTAAAGGGCACTCTTAACTAAAAAGCCACTCTTAACTAAAAGCTACTCTATAGATTAAGCGACGGACGAGTTCTGTCTTGCAAGTGAGTGCTGTGGTTTTTGAGCAACACTTTCACGAAAAAAGCCGGCCATTAATAGCTGCCACTGCTCTTGCCAATTCTGAGTTGGTGGGCGCTTAAACTCACTGCGAACATATTGTCCAATACGACCTTCTGCAGCCGCTAAAAGAATATTCACCGCACTTGCCGCTGGCACGGTTGGTCGAATCGCTTCGTTTATTTCAGCATCGCGGACAATCTGCTTAAGCTGAGTTTCGAGACGATCGTAAAACTGAGCAACGCGTGTACGTAAACGGTCCGTCTCACCCGCTAGGGCATCACCATTAAGAATACGAGAAATACCTGGGTTTTTTTCGGCAAAACCTAATAGCAACAATAAAGTTCTTTCTAAACGTGGAATCGCAGAGCTCTCTTCGCTCACGATGACGCTAACACGAGAGAATATCGCCTCTTCAACAAATTCAATCAAACCTTCAAACATCTTCGCTTTACTCGGAAAATGTCTATATAGCGCCGCTTCAGACACACCAACTTCTTTGGCAAGACCAGCGGTTGTAATACGCTCACCAGGAGCGACTTCAAGCATATGCGCTAAGGCTTCGAGGATTTGTTGGCGGCGAGAGTACTTCTGTGCAATTCTAGGCATCGCTATTCCAGCTTATATTGTTTCGTTGTAACACAAGCTACAGGCAATTAACTCTTTGAGCCTATGACCTATAGCGCGCAATTTATCTATTTACTTTTACTTACACTTTTACTTTCACTCGCCTGAGCATTTTGCTCCGACGACCTTCATCTACCATGCAATACATTTATTCAATGCATCTTTCATTTACGCCATGCTCATTCAGAGCAATGACCCAAGATAAAGTAAAGCAAAGATTCCTTTCCAAGCTCAAGATTTGCTTCTTGAAGGCCCCAAAAATCCAAGTTTTAATGACTTATGCAACACGCTTCGCTTTTTAATTATTTTTTGATCACGAATTAGTTGGTTTGCACTCACCATTGCTTACGGGTGCCAAGATACTCCTAATTCTTTTTTAAATGAAGTGTTTTCGTTCGATAAAAGCTATTTTTTTTATTTAATCGCTAAAAATTATTGCTGAATAATAAAAAAATTATCCATGATTCAGAAGAAGAGAGAAACAGACAAGTAGAATAGAAAAAAACAGCGGCTAAAACATTAAAAATAAAAAACGCTAATGCTTAGCTGCAACATTAGCGTCAATACTATCCGATCGACTATTCGTCGTTGGTAATCAACGTGCCTACGCCAGAATCTGTGAAAATCTCCAGCATCACCGAGTGCGGTACTGTGCCATCAATAATGTGTGCGCTATTGGCCCCACCATGCACGGCATCAAGCGCACAGGCAATCTTAGGAAGCATGCCGCCGGTAATCGTACCGTCAGCAATCAACTCGTCTACGCGTGATGTAGACAGGCCTGTAAGCACTTTGCCTTGTTTATCGAGCAAGCCGGGCACATTCGTCAGTAACATAAGCTTTTCAGCGCCCATTACCGCGGCTAGCTTTCCTGCAACTAGGTCGGCATTAATATTATAAGTCACACCTGCGTCATCAACACCAATGGGTGCAATCACGGGTATAAGGTTATTCGCTGTTAAAGCATTGAGTAGTTCAACATTAATGGAATCTACTTTACCGACATGACCAATATCAATAATTTCTGGCGTGGTCATTTCAGGCGCATGCGCGGTGACTTCAAGCTTACTGGCCTTAATTAAATTGCCGTCTTTGCCGCTTAAGCCCAGTGCCTGCCCGCCTTGCTGGTTAATTAGGCTAACAATCTCTTTGTTAACCTGCCCACCCAGCACCATTTCGACAACGTCCATCGTATCGTTATCGGTTACACGCATGCCATTCACGAAACGTGACTCAATATTGAGTCGCTCCAGCAAATCGCCTATTTGTGGGCCGCCACCGTGCACAACAATCGGATTCATACCCACTAATTTCATTAAGACGATATCGCGAGCAAAATCTTTCTTAAGCGATTCTTCAACCATCGCGTTACCACCGTACTTAATCACCATGGTCTTACCCGTAAAGCGGGTAATATAAGGCAATGACTCGGTTAAAATTGCGGCAATTTGACTGGCTGATTTTTGGTTTAGCGACATAAGTAGATATTTCGTTTGTTAACTAGCAAGCTATCTATTCATTTAATTAACCACCTAAGGTTAACTAAATACTCTGGCACGCAGTATAACGCATCAAATAGATAAAAAGCGCCGCTCGATGATGTGCGTATTAGTGATCTGTACTTATTAAACGCTTAAAAACTGTATTGTCTGCGCTTGAACAACGCTTTGCTTGATCACTATCTTGAGTAATCAAGCTTCGCCACTCAAGTAACTACCACTTTAACTCAGGCGCGACAGCCTCTAGACCCTCACGGAATCGCGCTTGAATACTGTTAAGGGCCTCTTCATTGTCGGCCTCGAAACGTAAATTCAAATTGGCAGAAGTATTAGATGCCCGCACAAGCCCCCAACCAGCGGCGTAATCAACCCTCACACCATCGAGTAAGGTAATCTGGCCATCATCAGCACTGAGATCTTGCTCTAAGGCTTGTTGTAACGCGTCTACGATCTCAAACTTACGTCTTTCATCAACCGGTAAATGGACCTCTGCGGTATTCATGCTGACCGGAAGCTCGGCAATCACCTCATCCAACCTTGCGCCTTCCATGGTCAATAATTCAATTAAACGACCACCACTGTATAAGCCATCATCAAAACCAAACCAACGCTCCTTAAAACAATAATGGCCTGTAAACTCGCCACCCAATAACGCCCCTGTCTCTATCATTTTTTGCTTTATCAGCGAATGCCCACATTTAGACATAACAGGCCGGCCACCATGACTGGCGATAAGCTGATTAAGATGACGCGAGCATTTAATATCATAAACAATATCGGCTCCAGGGTTGCGCGTCAGAACATCTTTAGCAAAGAGCATTAACATTTGATCAGCACTCACCACCTTACCCATAGCGGTAACAGCTACCATGCGATCAGCATCGCCATCAAAAGCAATGCCAAGATCCGCTTGTTGGTGGCTCACTTCATTGATTAAAGCATCCAAACTGCCTTGTGCCGATGGGTCGGGGGCGTGACTAGGAAAGCTGCCATCAACCTCGGCAAACAAGGGCACAACTTCGCAGCCCAATGCACTGAACAGCCTAGGCGCGATAAGACTCGCAGCGCCATTACAGCAATCAAGCACCACCTTCATTGACGAGGCAACCACCACGTCTTCAGTAATTCTATCGATATATGCGTCGGTAATAGCCTGCTCAGATAAAACACCCTCTCCTTGTTCAAAATCGTTACTGACTATTAATTTGAGTAGTCCTTGTATTTGCTGGTCGGCTAACGACTGGCCGTTAAGCACTACCTTTAGGCCATTCACTTCTGGGCCATTATGGCTGCCAGTGACCATAACGCCGGCCTTTGTCTCTAAACTCTCACAAGCAAAATAGACCATGGGTGTTGCCACCAAACCAACCCCAATAACATCGCAGCCCGAAGCCAGCAAACCTTTGGTTAACGCATCATAAATACGCTCAGAAGATAATCGTCCATCACGACCAATCACCAAATGATGCTGCCCGCCTCTCATCGCCATGGTGCCAATCGCTAAACCAATACGCTGTACGGTTTCATCATCAAGCTCCGTAGCTGCATTGCCACGAATATCATAAGCTCTAAAAATATGCATAGGTATTGTGGATGACTCAAGACTGCCTTCATCGCCCTCTACTTCCATAACGTTGGGCACTTGCGGATTAACCCAGCGAGAAGCCTTACTTGAGTCTGGATTATTTGTATCAGAGTTGTTTGTATCGTTGTTTGAATCAACACGCTTTGTGGCCGTCTCTTTTGGCGAACTGCCGACTGGCTGTTTACTATTTAAGTCAACCTCGCCAGTTGCAACCGCTTGAGAGCGCATTGAGCGGAACAAAAACAGCAATGCTGTTAACGATAAAATCATGGCCGAAAGTAATACGACTAATAAAAGTATCGACTCCACACCAAAAACAGTCGCCGACTTAAAGACATAATAGTTAACCTTAATTTTTGCATTAGCCGCGAGCGGCGCCACCCCTAATACAGCGCTCTTAGTTAATGGTAAGGGGTTTGTTGTCGCCAACAATATGGGGGTTTTCGCATCCATTTGATAAATTAAAGCCATCACAGCTGAATGCTCATTCGATGCAGCCGACTCAACAAATTGTGAAGCGAGCCACTGTGCTTTTAATGTCAGTAAAATCGCGCCAATATTGCGACCCTCGAATTGTATAGGCCTTGCCAAACTCAATACCTGCTGGCCATTAATTAAATAAGTATCAACCTCAACGCCGTTTCTCGCTGTCGCTTGATCAGCTGCCAATGCACGACGCAACAAATCCTTTTCAATATTATTGTGCACTTGCGTCTTAAAATGACCCAGACTGGCCACGCCCAACTCACCTAATGGAAATAAAGCTAAACGGCTGACATCCGTAAAGCCCAACGCAAACTGCTCAGCGAGTTGTTGTAATGCTGTTTTATCATGAGCTTGAATAGCCAAATGAATCTCGGGAAGCCGCGCTAGACCATCCATATGATCGGCCAATTGCTTAAGGTTACTGTTTAAAGCAACGACTTTGGCGTGAGCTAAATCATTGGCACGTTGCGATGCGGCTTGATTAACCGTGAGCGGGAGATAAATGAAAAAATATAAAGCAATGACAGCAAGGCTTGGCAATACGACCAATAGAACACTTGGCCAATGAGTTAAACGTTGCGAGGGTTTATGACTTGACGGATTCTGCCTTGAAAATTTATTCATAGCCACCTGAGGTGTTTATAGCGAAGGTGGGATGCATGCTTAATTATCTTTGCATCCAATAATAAAGAGCTTACTCTTCCTTAAACGACCGCCTCATTGAATATGTCAGTTAATGTAACTGAGAGACCATTAATGTTTCAAATGAGATGCCATTAGTGTTTTAAATGGGAGACAATTAATTCAACCAAGCGACGCGCCAAATGGTGCTTATCGCATTTATCAATATGAATTGAATCGCTGTCTAATTGATTCGTAGATTCGTGATCAACCAGTACCGTCACTTCATTCGTATCTGAAGCAAAACCAATATCGTCACGCGAGACATCATTGACGACTATCATATTGATACCTTTACGCGTTAATTTATCCCTTGCGTGAGTAATTAAATCTTCCGTCTCGGCCGCAAAGCCAACTGTAAAAGGCGCGTTATCGGCACCAGCAACCGCAGCAAGAATATCAGGGTTCTTAACCATCTCGAGCGTCATGGTGTCACTGTCACTGGTTTTCTTAATTTTTTGATCAGCCGCAATCGTCGGACGGAAGTCAGCAACGGCAGCAGAGGCAATAAACAACGTTGCACTAGGCACAACAGCTTCTACCGCCTCAAGCATATCGTTAGCAGAAATCACATCGATGCGATTAACACGATCTGGCGTCGGCAAATTGACCGGCCCGGCTATTAAGGTGACTTTCGCACCCGCTTCAACCGCTGCTTGCGCCAGCGCAAAACCCATTTTGCCAGTAGAGAAATTACTGACATAACGCACAGGGTCAATCAATTCTCGCGTCGGTCCTGCGGTAATCACTACATGCTGACCAGACAGTGACTGCGTTTTAAATAAAGCAGCAACATGCTCGGCTATTTCTAACGGCTCAGTCATTCTGCCAGCGCCTGTATCGCCACAGGCTTGCGCGCCCTCGGCAGGGCCAACAAAGTGATAGCCTCGACTTAATAAAGCTTGGTAATGCTGCTGTGTCGCTTCGTCGCGCCACATAGCTTGATTCATCGCCGGCGCAACCAATACTGGCGCATCACTCGCTCGTAACAATGTCGTGAGTAGATCATCGGCACGACCCACAGAAAAGCGGGCCAGAGAATCGGCAGTCGCTGGCGCAATCACAATGGCATCCGCCCATCGCGCTAACTCAATATGACCCATCGCCGCTTCTGCATCGGCATCTAATAAAGTGTCGTGTACACGATTTCCCGATACGGCCTGCAAGGTCAATGGCGTAATAAACTCACAAGCACCTCGCGTCATCACCACACGGACTTCAGCACCAGCATCACGAAGACGCCGAACCAAATCGGGACTTTTATAAGCCGCTATTCCGCCGGTAATACCTAACAACAAACGTTTATTTTGAAGTGATTGCATAGATTCTTGATCGATATATCGACAATTAATGACTAGAAGCCCGGCATGCTGTATAAATAATCTTCAGCATTGGACGCTGTTTAGCGGCTTTGTATCCGCAACAAATGATGCGCAACCTTACATTAGCGCGCTTAGGATTGCGAGTACCCACTATTACGGGCACCCACCCACAACAGAATCAAGGAAGATAGTATGGCTATTATCGATTGGCCCTTGGCCGAAAGACCCCGCGAAAAACTACTCAACAAAGGCGCAACAGCATTGTCGGACGCCGAATTACTCGCTGTCTTTCTAAGAACCGGTATTCGAGGCAAAACCGCTGTTGATCTTGGCCGCGAGTTACTCGAGCAATTTTCCGGCGTTAAAGGCTTACTCAATGCCTCAAGAATTGAATTCACGGCAATAGCCGGCATGGGTGACGCCAAATATGCTGCCTTACAGGCCGTCTTTGAACTATCTAGACGCGCCATGATAGAAACATTACAGCGTGACTCAGCCTTAACCAGCCCTAAGGACACTCAAAACTACCTACTGCACGTGCTCGCCAATGAGCAGCGCGAAGTGTTCTGGTGCTTGTTCTTGGATAACCAGCATCGTGTTATTGCCAGCGAAGCATTATTTTATGGCACCATCGACCAAGCCAGCGTTTATCCTCGAGAGGTTATTAGAGCCTGCATTCAACACAATGCCGCTGCCGTCATATTTGCTCATAACCATCCATCAGGCTCGGCAGAACCGAGCCAAGCTGACAAGAGAATGACCACTCAATTGGGCAAAGCGCTCGCATTAATCGACATTCGCATGCTCGACCATATTATCGTGGCAGGCTCAATTACCGTCTCAATGGCTGAAATGGGGATGATTTAACGCTGATTTTGCCTCCTTAAAGACATTATCCTTGTTTTGATCGCCTCGTTCTGATATAAAGTCGCGCTCTTTTTACAGTGTGGTCAAACTATCGTCCGCCTGAAACATATAATCGCGTATGTCGTTGCGGCCAAAGCTTCAGCGAACTCATACTCCGGAGAATTAAGATGTCCAAAGTTTGTCAAGTAACAGGCAAGCGCCCCATCACGGGTAACAATGTATCGCATGCAAAAAACCGTACTAAGCGTCGTTTTTTGCCTAACTTGCATCGCCATCGTTTTTGGTTAGAAGCCGAAAAACGTTTTGTCAGCTTACGTGTATCGTCTAAAGGCATGCGCATTATCGACAAAAAAGGTATCGATGTGATTGTTGCTGAGCTTCGTGGTCGCGGCGAAACCGTTTAAACTTATTTAAAGAAAAGAGATTGTAGCTATGAGAGAGAAAATTCGTTTAAATTCATCAGCAGGCACTGGCCATTTTTACACGACTGATAAAAACAAGCGCACCATGCCGGAAAAAATGGAAGTCAAAAAATATGACCCCGTTGTCCGCAAACACGTTCCATACAAAGAAGGCAAAATAAAGTAGTCTTTATTCGCGCCTAAAAAAACCCGCCATGCTTGCGGGTTTTTTATTGCCCATGAAAAGGGCAAAATCTAACAGCGCGCAACAGCCGACCCTAGAATGAATAAAAATGCCTGAGCTACCCGAAGTAGAAACGACCCGACGCGGCATAGATCCTTTTGTCGCCAAGAAAAAAATCGCACACGTCACTATTCGTGAGCGACGTTTTCGCTGGCCTATTCCAAACGACTTTGAAAAAAAAGTCACCGGGCATACCGTTCGCTCCATTTCTCGACGAGCGAAATATTTATTATTCGAATTGGATCATGGCTATTTTATGATTCACCTTGGTATGTCAGGCAGCTTACGCATTGTTGAACAAAAGACTGCTCTGCAAAAACATGATCATGTTGATTTTCAATTACCGAATAAACTTTGCCTAAGGTTTAATGATCCTCGACGCTTTGGCTCAGTACTTTGGTTGGGCAAAAACCCTTTTGAACACGCGCTACTCAATAAGCTTGGGCCAGAACCTTTTGACGAACAATTTAATGGCGAGCATCTTTTTAAGGCATCACGCAACAAGAAAGTCCCTGTTAAAAACTTTATTATGGATAACCATATTGTCGTTGGCGCAGGAAATATCTATGCGAACGAAGCCTTATTTATGAGTGGCATTCGCCCAGGGAAAGCCGCTGGTAGATTAACAAAAAAAGAATACGGCTTACTGGCAAAAAATATTATTGATGTGCTCAGCGCCTCAATTGAAATGGGTGGCACAACACTAAAAGATTTTGTTGGGGGCGATGGAAAGCCAGGTTACTTTCAGCAAACGCTTCGCGTTTATGGTCGCGACAAACTTCCTTGCCAAAAATGTAAAACACCGATTAAATTAATTCGACTAGGGCAACGCAGTACTTTTTACTGCCCCGAGTGCCAACATTAATTAATTGCCCTGTTAATTTCCTTTAGCTGTTCCTTCACGGCGCGGATCAGCAACACCTAACCATTCATTATTGTGACGACTAATAGCATGCAAGCCACTGGTTTGCGATTTATAGACAGGCTTATGCCCCATCGCTTCTAAAGCATCAAATACATTTTTGCCAACGCCTTTTTCAATCTCTAATTGCCGACCGGTGTTTAATATATGTGGCTGCTCAATACTGCTAATCAACGCGCTATCAAAAAACAAAACCTCATATAACACGCGCGCCACATAGGGGATTATTTTTTTACCACCCGGCGAGCCAATAATTAATAGCGGCTGATCATCTTGATTAAAAACAATCATGGGTGACATAGAACTACGCGGACGCTTGCCACCTTGCACACGATTAGCCACTAACGTTTTGTCCGCATGACGCGGCACAAAAGAAAAATCCGTTAGCTGATTATTTAAAATAAATCCGCCCACCATTAATCGCGAGCCAAATGCGGTTTCAATACTGCTAGTCATACTCACGACATTACCGTATTGATCAACAATACTGAGGTGCGTAGTAGATACTAATTCAGGACTTGGCTGCATTAAATACTGACCGACATCTGGCGTGATAAATTCACCTGCAGCGACTTCTGTCATAGGCTGATCTGAAGAAATTAACTGACTTCGCAATTGCAAGTAATCATCATCTAACAGCTGCGAAACAGGCACGTGAATAAAATCAGGATCAGCAATATAGGTATTGCGATCGGCAAAAGCTAAACGTGATGCTTCGACAAAATAATGAGCACTTAAAATATCTTGCTCCATGCCTTGATAATGACCGCGTTGCGCTTCAGGGTTACTAATAAGATTTTCTAACACACCCAGTATGGCTAATGTTGTACTCGCACCCGAAGAGGGTGGACCCATACCACAAACGCGGTAAGTTAATATTTTCTTACACAGCGCTGGACGCTGAACCGCTTGGTATTGAACAAAATCACTCAGCGACAATTCACCTGCGTTTTTATCTTCTTTCGTCGCGGCCACAATTTGCTGAGCAAGCTGACCTTGATAAAACGTACCGCTTCCATTAACCGCCAATACTTTTAATGTTTGCGCATATTCCGTATTTTTTAAAATATGACCAACAGCTAGTGGCTTACCATTATCATCAAATAAATAATCGGCAATACGTTCACGATCATCCACCTTAGGCACCGCTTTAATTAATGTATGCAGCCGTTCCGATACGGTAAAGCCATTGGTCGCTAACGCAATCGCATCATCAAACAACGAAGCCCATGACGCCATACCATACTCTGTATGCGCATCTTCTAACATTTTTATCACACCGGGCACGCCGACACTTTTACCACCAATAACCGCATCAAAAAATTTATCTGTTTGGCCATCTTGCCCGACAAATAAATTTTCATCGGCCGCCATGGGTGCAACTTCTCGGCCATCATAAGCAATTAATTTTTTCTCATTGGCATCCCAGTACAACATAAACGCACCACCCCCAATGCCAGAGGATTGCGGCTCAACTAAACCTAACACCATTTGTGCAGCAATAGCGGCATCAATAGCAGAGCCCCCTTTTTCTAACACGGCATAGGCGGCTTCTGTTGCATGCGGGTTGGCTGTCACCGCCATAAATTTTTTGCCTTGGGCAATTTTATTTGTGTCAGTAAGCTGATCCGAATATAAACTAACGATTTTGCTTTCGGGCTCGGGCGCTAAATCTTTATCCTGACTCTCATTTGCAGAGCTGCTTATAACAATCGCATCAGCATTCGCTGAAGAAGTATTTTCTGTACAGCCTGATAATGCTGACAATGCTGACAATGTAAGAAGCGTAAAAAAACCTAGCGTAGATAAAAGTACTACGCCATATCGTTTAGCTAGCAATGTGAACATCAAGCTTTAATTTTTTTATTAATAGCGGCTAATACTGGGGCGGGTACAAACTTAGAAACATCACCGTGTAGCGAAGCAATTTCTCTGACTAAGGTTGATGAAATATAGGTGAGATGATCACCCGGAGTAAGGAACACTGTTTCAAAATCTTGTTTAATGGCGCGATTCATATTCGCTAATTGAAATTCATACTCGAAATCGGATACGGCTCTTAAACCCCTAAGCACAACTGTCTCACCAAGGTCTTCAAGAAAGTGCGTTAATAACTTATCAAATCCCGTTACGGTCACATTCGGAATATGTGCAGTCGCTAGCTTCGCCATCTCTACACGTTCGTCGGTTGTAAACATCGGCTTTTTTTTGCTGCTCGCGG
Source organism: Cellvibrionales bacterium (assembly GCA_018668095.1). Taxonomy (GTDB): domain Bacteria; phylum Pseudomonadota; class Gammaproteobacteria; order Pseudomonadales; family UBA7434; genus UBA7434. The sequence continues at coordinate 1,537 of JABIQF010000146.1, read as the reverse complement.
CCACACACACCACGACACCATCAAATAATTTTGACGCTCGTTCGACGAGATCAACATGACCATTAGTAATGGGATCAAACGTCCCTGGATAAACAACTCGACTCATATGAACAGTATTCCTACTTTGCGAAGAGGGAATTTTAAACGCTAATGGATTTAGGCTCAATCACTTAAATTCATAGCTAACATCAAGTATCAACGCTGTATAGACCGTAACTCACACTGCCAGCGACTTTATCTTTATGAATTTGCCAGCCATTAGGCAATTGTGGAGGATCATCATTACGATCTCGCTCAATATAAACCAGCGCCCCCGCTGCCAAGCAATTCGATGCCGCTAATAGCGCTAAGGTTTCATCAAGCAAACCCGCTTGAAAAGGCGGATCAATAAAAACTAGATCAAATGGCCCTGCCGGCTTCGATTTTAGCCATTGTATGGCATCCATTTGCATAGCCTGTAACGCTGAGGTGTTCAGTAACTGACTCGCCTCGACTAAAGCACTCACTGCAACGCGGCTGGAATCGAGCGCTGTCACCTGTCCAGCACCACGTGATAAAGCCTCTAGCCCCAAAACCCCACTGCCGGCAAATAAATCCAAACAACGTGCACCATCAATATTAGCATCGAGCCAATTAAATAATGTTTCTCTTATGCGATCACCGGTCGGCCTTAGGCCATCGATTACAGCAACGGGTAATTTTCGACCACGCCATTGACCCGCAATAATACGAATAGTTGAGAGTGTAGATTTTTTAGGCGTTTTGCGTTTCATATCGTTTAAATTACATCATAAAATGTTTGAGATACAGCTATCGATACAAAAGATAAGTGATAGGATATCTATTATTGCGAAGGCTGATTATACGCGAGAGTACTCGAAGAACGACATAGGCGCTTTACGACCCAATCTTCATAATACTTACACACAATCTACACCCTACTGACGAGACCATTTATGCTGCGCTTTCTTAAACGCGGGAATAAGAATACACCCGAACAAGATACTTCTTCTGAGGTAGCTGCTGATGCCCATGCAGTATCGGATACTGTTAATACTGATAATGCCGATATTACTGGCAGCAATGAGCAAAGCATCTCCGAAACTGAAGCTAGCAACGAAGCAAAGCCCAAAGGCTTCTTTCAACGCTTATCAGGCAAGCTAAGTAAAACCAGCAGCTCACTGGGTGACGGCCTAGGACGCTTATTGCTGGGCAAAAAAGAAATTGATGATGATTTACTCGAAGAGATTGAAACGCAATTACTGATATCTGATGTCGGCATCGATACAACCACGCGCATTATGGCAAAGCTCGCCGACAGTATTGAACGTGAAGCGCTATTAAATTCCGAGGCACTCTACGAACAACTCAAAGCTGAACTGGCCGCTACATTAAGCCCTAGTGACCAACCCTTCGTCATCGATCGCACACAATCACCGTATGTCATTTTAGTGGTAGGCGTTAATGGCGCTGGCAAAACAACCACGATTGGCAAGTTAGCCAAACGCTTTCAGCAACAAGGCTTATCCGTTATGTT
>JABIQF010000254.1 GCA_018668095.1 Cellvibrionales bacterium | reverse complement strand
CTTAAAAAAGATCGTAAACTAAAATCTCAATTTAAACGCTAAATCAAAACTCAGATAAGCCCTAAACCAAGAAGTACAATACCAACAACTGCCATCTTAATCGCATCGCCCGCTTTATCCCATTCCCACAAAGCATAAAAATAAGCCAGAGGCGGCAAAAATAAAGAACACAGTCCCCAAGTAAAATCTTCGCGAGAAGCCGTAATAATTAATTGCATCCAGCTCGCAGCTAATACAATTACGCCAGAAAATATAAATAAAGCAGAGATCGGATCCATAGCGGACTCCTCAATAATAGGTTGTCAAAAATCGGATGCAAGAATAGCAGATTTTCACTGCAGCTCATTTACCGATTTAGTGATTATTGCTGAAGGTGCTCGTTTTTTTCTTATCAGTTACACTTATTCAATAGCCGTGCATATGGCTTTATACGTAGCTTAATGCCAATCAATTAAGTCGATGCTGCAGTGTGTATAACAACGATTTTGTGCTTTGGCCTCGCAAGAACAAATGCAATGGGTGGTTATGCGGCTATACTAATCATGTTAGATTTATAAGGCTTATCTAAGAGTCTATAAGCTGATTAAATAATAACCGTGTTATTGCTAATAAATATGACAATAAAATACTCCATTACTGCGACAGCTGAAGCCATAAAGGCCGCCTTATGAGCGATCCTAGTCGTATGGAGCGCAATTTAGCTGCGCTTGCGCAATTGTCCGATGAACAAAAAATTGCTGCTTTCGATAAAGTGGGTACGGTAATCGCGGGCTTTGCAGGTTCACTAGAAGATCTTGAAAAAGCGGTAGGCATGTTAATGATGGGCTATCACTTTGGCTGGAAAGTACTGTTGTTAGTGCATAGCAAGCGCACTATTAAGAAATACGAGAAGATACTCGATATTGATATTAAAGAATTTTTTCCTGCTGAGGGGCCTAGCGCTAAGCGCTCAATGGGGTTAGGTTTGGCGAAGCAGATAGGTAACTTTTGGCAAGTCGTTAGCGGCGATATTAAAGTTGAAAATCGCCGCAGTATTGAAGATGTCGATCCCGATAAGAAATCAGATTAAGGCTTAGTCAGCTTTACCACTAGCGCGCAGCTAGCCAATCCCGTTAGGACGGGTAATAACCACCTTCCACCCCCTTCAGTCAGTAGCATCCATGTGAGAACAAAAGGTTCTTCACGGCTTAAGCCTGCGTTGGCGGCTGCATTTTGAAAGCCAATTTCAAGCTGTCCTAATAACTGTATGGGTACCGATGTTGCTGAAATAAATAACAGTGCGGGTATTGATATAGCGAGCAGATACAACCGCTGTTTAAGGCAGTGGGCGGGCCACGTTAATATCACCGTGAATAAAATAACAATAGGTACTAGCGCATGTAACACACTGATGCTGGATTGAATCGTTGAGCCAGCAGGTAGTGGTGGTCGCTCAGGTGTGATGGGTTTGGCTGTTAATGCAGTGGCATAAAATACAATGTCATCTCCTACAATTTTAATGTCGGCGATATATCCGTTGGATGCAGACTCAGTCACTGTTTCATAAAAAGGTAATAGCGTGTTAATAAGTTTCTCACCAGCAAAAAAACCGGCAAGTGATAAAACTAACCAAATAACTAAGCCTTTCGCTGCTAATGAACCTAATGCTTTGTTGTTCATGCTTTTACGCCTCTTTCGAATCGGTCGCTAATTCGTCTTTTGAGCACCATCGTGTCCAAACCAGAAAAAAGCCAGCAATTAAAAAGATAATCAATGTGGGAGCATAGTAGGTATGAACCGGCGGAAACCAAGCGCGGTTGTACTCGATAACATAAAACAAGCCGACAATACGAACTTGATTGATAAGGTAAACGGTGAGCGTACCTAATACAAAGCCAATAATAGTATGTCTAACGCTAGCGCCAAAACCCAAAATAGCTGCAGTTAGCATAAACCAAACTCCTGAGCCATCGCAGCCTCGGACTATATTGAGCTTGGCTGCCTTAGAGATAATGGCATGATCTTTTACTGTGACATTCCTATCGGGTGTGAGCGTGTTAATGGTGTTAGCAGCAAAATGGCCAATTACATTAGGGTAAATTTTAGTGCTCAGTACCTCGTCGGGAACTTTATGGTAGGCAAAGTGAAAAGCGCCATAGAGTATGGCGGCAATAGCAATGAAGCGAAAAGTCTGAAAATCCACGAAAACACCTTTATAAATTATTATCTTTTTTAGTATAGCATTGAAATGTCAATTGCACTGGAATACTTATATTATTGATATTAAAGGATTTTTTTATGCTGTTGCTGGTCTTTATTTAATGTTATCTCACCTAACAAACGTCACTGCAGTAGCTTTGCAGCGAAGGAGTTAAGTCTATTAATATTGCACGAGTATTGAATGGGCTGCTGATGGTCAGATTGTAGTAAGATGCGCTGGCCGAGACGGTATGCACTCCTCATTTAAATAAACGATGACATCAATTAATAGGTCGCTAGCATGGTGGTAACATTCAATTTTAATAATAGGTATAAAGCGCTATTGTCGAGCGTTATTTTTTTGATTTTGGGTTGGAGTGTTAACGCTATTGCTGCCGAAGATGTCGTTAGCGATGATGGCCGAGAAGTGCGTTTAAACGAAGATGGTACATGGAGCTTATTGTCGCGCGACCGTTTTGCAACAACACCTGATGGTAGACGTATTCGTTTAATGACAGATGGGCGCTGGGAGTTAATTATCGATCCTGAAGCAGCTATATCTAATACCGCTAGACCCATGAGTGTCGCTTCTCCGCACAATCATATGTCTAGCAATGCTACACGTATTCTATTGACTCAGGTTGATATATTGAAAGTGAATACCACAAAGCATAAAGCGATAACCGCAGATACACGTACGTTTTATTATTTAACGGTGACAAACAATAGTGATCAAGCCATTAAAT
>JABIQF010000259.1 GCA_018668095.1 Cellvibrionales bacterium | reverse complement strand
GGATTACAGTGCCAGACAACATCGGCTTTATGTTCATCGGTTTTATGATCATCGATCACAATCGAGCAATCGGCGCTATGAAGACTCAACCAGCCCGATAACGCATGGGGGTTATTGAGCAGTTTATCTAACGGCCTTAATAAGAGTGACTGTTTTCGATCGATAACATTCGCTTTGCTCGCTTGCAGATCGGCATCAGTAGCCGAAGTACCCAGATAAGACTGACGAATCAACTTATAGGCATAGGTTAAATCAATATTACTCGCTTCTTGTATAAGCAAACCGACGGCTGTTAGATACGGCATAATAAATTGAGTAGTCGGTCGCGCCTGAACATTATTGCCAATAAACCAATTCGTCAATCCATAATGAAACTCAAGATTGGTACACAGATCTTCACCCAATAAATCCGTACAGCGTAAGATTTCTGCTAAGCGTTCAAAACTATCAAGACGGTCTTCACCATGGGTCAGTAGCAAGGCAATATTACTGTCATAAGCGCCAGCTAATTTATATTTCATAAACACATTCGTATCGGGGTTGTGTAATGAAATACCTTGATCATCGCGAATTTCATCGACCATAGGTTCAGACCATGAGCCAATTAAACCGCCAGCATGCGGTTGAAGCGCCTCGTTGGTAGCATTGAGCCTAGCCTCGATAGACGCGTTTTTTCTAAGTATGCGCTCAGGTTTAGGCAAACGACTGCCATGCCTAGCTAAAAGCACCATCGCTTCGACCAAAGAGTCGACAACAAATACGTCGTTAATATTGTCGGGATTTGAAAATTTAAGGCTATAACATAACTCAGTGACTCGATGCTCAACCTGAATACGCGTATTCATCTCCATAAAGAAATGATTGCCAGCATCGACAATACACTCAAAGGTAGAAAGAGAATCTAACCCCACGGCTTGGCCAAAGGTTGCAGCCTCTAACTCCATAGCATCCAAGGTTTTCAAATCCGCCTCTAAAGTGTGTAAGGCGGCTTCACTGCCATTACCATTGTCTAAGGATTTTTTAGCACAATCAATAGCGCGCACTAAGGACTCATGGGTAGAAGAAAGCTCTAATAGCTTTTGCTCATGCATTTGTAATGAGCAATCACGCGCACCTAACGATATACACCAATCGCCATTGCCCAGCACTTGAATTTCTTGATGGCGAGTCGATTCTATATTTAACTCAAGCAAAATATTTTTATTATCACCAACACCTGTGGCTTTTACTTCATTCAATATTTCGAGCACTAAAGCTGGCGCTTTACTAGCAGCAGCTTTGGCCTGCTGCTGTTTTGATCCTGAATACGTGGACGGCGCTGCTAAAATACGTTGCCCCTTTCCGCCGCCGCCACCAATCGCTTTTAAGCGAATACGGTTATCGGGATAGTTTGCAACCATGCCTATAACAGATTTTTCTATTTGCTCTTGTAACTCTTCAATGCTGTAAAGATCAACGCCAGCATCATAACTAGCAGCTAAAACACAAGCGGCTTTATCGGCCAATGACAGCTCTGCGTCGTCAAAAACGCACTTATCAACCTTTAAGTTTTCAGTCTTAACCAGTAATTCTAAACTCGCAACATCAGGGTATTTAGCGAGTAACACTAAAGTCGTTGCATTATCAATTCCAGGCGTCACACTCACGCCCACTTTTAATGCCGTTCGCTTAGCCTCATCTTTTAAGCCCGCAGAATGAACGGTTTGCGCACAAGGACCAATAAAATTAAGCCCCGCACGCTCTATTGCGGCAACCATAGTTTCATCTTCAGCCATAAAACCGTAGCCAGCAAAAATAGCGTTATAGTTATTTTGCTTAGCAATTTTAATAATTTGATCAATGCGCTCTAACCGCTCTTCTTTGCTTGCGCCCGAATAATCAGGCACACGATGAATCCGATCTGGATCCGTCAATAAACGCAACTCTGGCGACAATGCATTAGGATAAACAATTGAATCTTTCTCTGATAATAGAATGCCATAGCCACTGATTCCCATTTCAGTAAAAACATCCATCACTTCTTTACGAATGGGACCGCGACAAATAATCAATGGCCGCATATCCGTACAGCTAAAACTACGCACCCATTCGGAAGGCATATTAGCGAGCCTTCGGTCACTATGAATTAAGGGGTTATCCAAATAATTATTAACAGTGCTCACAAGCATCCTCTAAAACTATTCATCTCGTTATACGAGGTCATTGAATTTTTTTAAAAATCGGTTAATGAAATTCACGCTGCACGCCTTGCAAAGGCTCGGGCTTATAATGACGTAAATGGAAAGCCATATTCTCACCGAGCACTTGACGTAAATCTGCCGGCATAACAATTTGTGAAATGGAACCTAAACTCAAAGCTTCTTTGGGGTTGAGTAATTCATGCTCATAGCGCTGAGAAAGTAAAGCCTCTTGCTCTTTAACCCAGAGATCAATTAAGCGTTCGGACTCAGTAAGCGCATCGGCTTTAGACATGCCAGAAGCTTCTAACTGTTCAGCTTGCTGGGCAACTCGACCCTGCTTTGATTGTTGAATGGCTTTAATTTCATCTTTATAAACAAAATTAATTCCGGCTGGTCCCATTACGGCGGCACGCGTTGTTGGCAAGGCAATAACAAAATCGGCACCGGTAGGATAATTATTGAATGAGGCATAAGCGCCACCGAATGCATTACGAATAATCAGTAAGAAACGCGGTGTACGTAAATCAATAATTGCATCGAGCATCGCTCGACCTGCTTGCACAATGCCGCCCTGCTCTTGCTCTTTTCCTGGCAAGAAGCCGGTGGTGTCTTCCATAAAAATAACGGGGATATTATATAAATTACAAAAACGAATAAATCGCGCATTTTTATAAGCCGCTGCAATATCGATTTGTCCGGATGACACCGCGCTATTATTAGCGACAAAACCCACGACATGCCCGCTTAATCGACCTAACGCCGTTATTGTGTTTCGGGCACGCAATTCTTGCACTTCAAGGTAATCGCCATGATCACAAAGTTGTTGTATCACAATGCTTATATCAAAAGGGGTGTTCATTCCCGTAGGAGAGTTAAAGGTTTTCTTCAATAAAATATCAACGTCCCAAGTTTTCCGCGATATAGGATCAGAGGTTGGCTGAAAAGGCGCTGCCTGATTATTATTGTCAGGAATATATTTCAATAGCTCACGTACTTTTAACAGCGCAGCAACTTCATCATCGACGACAAAGTCAGCGACGCCAGACTGACTATGAACCGCTGGACCGCCGAGCTCATCGGGTGTGACATCCTCACCAAGCACGGATTTAACAACACCCGGACCGGTTAACCCAAAAAAGCTATCTTTGGGTTGAATCATAAAAGAGCCCTGACGCGGAAGATAAGAACCCCCACCCGCATTAAAACCAAACATACACATAATTGAGGGCACTACACCGTTAACTTTTCGCAGCGCAGTAAACGCTTCAGCATAACCATCAAGCCCACCAACGCCTGCTGGCACATAAGCACCTGCACTGTCATTTAAGCCCACTAATGGAATTTTTCGTTTACCAGCAAGCTCAAATAATCGCGCCAGTTTTTTACCGTTAGTTGCATCCATTGAACCTGCACGAATTGTAAAGTCATGCCCATATAATGCGACATCACGACCATCAATAGTGACAATGGCCGTGACTAATGATGCACCATCAAGATTTTCACCCCAGTTTTGAAATAAAATAGTCGGTGCTTCATCGGTTAAAACGCTAATGCGCTCCCAGACCGTCATTCGATTTTTTAAATGCTGCTTTTGTCTATTTAAATCACCCGCTGCCGTAAATGGCCGCTGTATTAAAGCAAATCCTTCTTTCAATTTTTCTTCGTATAAACCAGGCTCATAACTCGCTTGGCCGGGTACGGTAAACTCAAGCTCCTTGGAGGTATCGAAAGGATTTTTTAAGGAGGGTTTTATCAACTTCGCGGTCATAATCGTTTCCGTTTTAATGCTTGTTTAAACGAACACATACATTGGTGACTTGTTAACTAATGAATTTATTAACGAACGAATTTATTCATGCACTGCTTTCTCAATGGTAAAGTGATGCTCAAATACACTTTATCACTCGAAGCATAATTATCATATGGCATTATGAATCTCATTACAGACGTTAAAAGCTAAGATGACTGTTGCGAAACATTCATCTGCTGAAGCTATAACTTTACTTTAACTTTATAAACCAATTAGCCTTGATGATGACGCCAAACATCTTTAAACGACTTCCTAAAACGACCATTCAAAACATTCTTTTAAACACGGCGCTAAATTGAGCTGTCTTATGCTTACTCAGCTTAATTAAGCTGAAGTAAATAGCCACATTTAAATAGCCATACAGAGCAAGACTAACCACCAGAGCTCTAACGACTTTTAAATTGGCTTAGGCCAATATTTGAATGAATACAATCGCTAAACTGATTGACAAGAAAGGCGAATAACCTTATTTTAATTAATAACTTATGTCAATTAAGTGATCCAAATACAATGTAAAATTGATGCCTCATTAAGCCAGCATCAAGACTATTAATCAGGTATTATCGCGGCTCAATGACCGCAGCTGATAATAGCATCACCCGCAAAACACTTTTATGAATACAAAGCCTCAAGCCAATGCTGTTGATATCGCCTATATGCCAGATAGCTGTCGCTATTTTGAGCGACTGCGTCACCTTCCCTATCCGGTACTGCTTGATAGTAATGCTCAGGCCTCAGCCGGACGCTTTGATATTATAACGGCCTCACCCGCTAGCATCATTAGCAGCGAAGCTCATTCCAATAATGACGCGCTATTTGCACAAATTAATGAAGATATATCGAACTATACAAGCAACGGCGCAAAGCATTTAAACGCACCCTTTGTCTCCGGCGCCATTGGTGTATTCAGTTATGATCTAGGCATGCAGCTTAATGACTTAAAAACCGACACCAACACAGCATGGCCAATGCTGATTGTTGGCGTTTATCAATGGGCCATTGTGCAAGATCACCAGCAACAGCAATCTTGGCTATTAAGCGACCCAAAGCAAGATAAGCGCATAACGGATGCCTTGTGGACGCTAATCAACAATAACCCAGAAAATACAGATACACAGTCATTCAATCTAACTAGCGCTTGGCAGACTAGCGCTGATAAAGCGAGCTATAACACGCTGTTTAATTCTGCTATGAACTATATTGCGCAAGGTGATTGCTACCAAGTGAATGTTGCCCAGCAGATGAGTGCTGGCTATGAAGGTGATAGCTGGCAAGCCTATAAAAAACTCCGTGAGGTTTCACCCACGCCCTTTGCCGCTTATTTTGAAACACCTCAAGCATGCTTAATGAGTTTATCGCCTGAGCGTTTTATTCAAATAAAAGATCAGCAAGTTCAAACACAGCCCATTAAAGGTACGCGCAAACGCGGCGCTACCGATGAAGAAGATAAGGCGCTAATCTCTGACCTCAGCAACTCCGAGAAAGATAAGGCCGAAAACTTAATGATTGTCGACCTTATGCGAAATGATTTAGGTAAATGCTGTAAACAAGGCTCGATAAAAGTGCCGACACTTTTTGAAATAGAAACGCATCCCAATGTTCATCATCTCGTTAGCACGGTCACAGCAGAACTGCCACAAACCGGAGTGAGTGCATCATTAGAGCTATTAAAAAGCAGCTTGCCGGGAGGCTCAGTGACAGGCGCGCCTAAAAAGCGTGCCATGGAAATTATCGACGAATTAGAAAGTTTTTCTCGCTCAATTTATTGTGGCTCAGTGGCCTATATCGACAATTCAGGCAATATGGATTCTAATATTTTAATTCGAAGCCTATTACTCTCTAAAGAAGTGAACGAAGAAAATGGCATAGTGAGATGCTGGGGCGGCGGCGGCATTGTCGCGGACTCAAAG
>JABIQF010000256.1 GCA_018668095.1 Cellvibrionales bacterium | reverse complement strand
TAAGCCATTCTCGCCAATATGCTGTGGCAAGTTGATTGAGCCTAAGTTACACACGGCAATTTCTTCAGTGCTGGTGTTCAATGTAATTTCAGTACACAAGTTTGATGAATGAACAACACCTGCATGCTGCTGCGGTGAACGCAGGTTACAAGGATCTTTAAACGTTACCCATGGATGACCTGTTTCAAACAACATGCCTAGCATCTTGCGCCATAAGTCTTGCGCTTTAACACGTCTAAATACGCTGATCTTACCTTCATCAGCCATTTTTTCGTATTCGTTATAACGTACTTCAAAAGCCGTGCCGTATAAATCATGCAAGTCAGGTGTGTCGTTAGGTGTAAACAACGTCCACTCTTGATCTTGGAATACGCGCTTCATAAATAAATCGGGTACCCAGTTAGCCGTGTTCATATCGTGCGTACGACGACGGTCATCACCAGTGTTTTTACGCAGCTCGAGGAACTCTTCCATATCGAGATGCCAGCTTTCTAAATAAGCACAAACAGCGCCCTTACGTTTGCCACCTTGGTTAACGGCAACTGCTGTATCGTTAACCACTTTCAAAAATGGCACAACACCCTGAGATTTACCGTTAGTGCCTTTGATATAAGCACCTAGTGCGCGAACCGGTGTCCAGTCATTACCTAAGCCGCCAGCCCATTTCGATAACATCGCGTTATCGTGAATGGCATTATAAATACCGTCCAAGTTATCTGGCACAGTCGTGAGGTAGCAAGAAGACAATTGAGGACGCAATGTGCCGGCATTGAATAATGTCGGTGTAGAGCTCATGTAATCGAATGATGATAACAAGTTATAAAACTCGATAGCGCGGCCGTTTTTATCTTCTTCTTGTGCAGCAAGGCCCATGGCGATGCGCATAAAGAATACTTGTGGTAATTCAAAGCGGATTTCATCTTTATGAATAAAGTAACGGTCATAAAGTGTTTGCAGACCAAGATAAGTAAATTGTAAATCGCGGTTAGCATTTAATGCCTGACCAAGACGAACAAGATCAAAGCTCGCTAGTTCAGGTGACAGCAATTCAAACTCAATACCTTTAGTAATGTATGACGTTAAAGCCTTACCATAAAGCGCTTGCATTTCTGATTGTGTCGCTGCGTTAGCTACGCCTAAAAACTTCAGCGCTTCGCTACGAATAGTATCCATTAACAAGCGTGCAGTTACGTAGCTGTAGTTTGGATCACGCTCAACCATCGTACGAGCGGTCATCACTAAAGAGGTATTCACTTCACTGTATGACACACCGTCATAAAGGTTTTTAAGTGCTTCATCAAGGATTAATGAAGCGCTAACATCTTCAAGATCTTGGCAAGCTTCATTCACAATCGTGTGAAGACGCTTCATATCAAGCGGCTGTTTAGTGCCATCATCTAATACAACATTAAGACTGGTTTCTGGAATGGCATCGGCTTGCAGTTTTTCAGCACGCAGTTGCGAGCGTTGTTCGCGGTAGAGTACATAGTCGCGAGCCACTTTTTGGTCGCCACTGCGCATTAAAGCTAATTCAACCTGATCTTGAATATCTTCAATATGAATCGTGCCGCCAGAAGGCATGCGACGTTTAAAAATGGCTGTAATCTGTTCGGTTAATTGTGCAACCGTTTCATGAATACGATTAGATGCCGCTGCAGTTCCGCCTTCAACAGCTAAGAACGCTTTAGTAATAGCGACACTGATTTTGCTGACATCATAAGTCACTACTGTACCGTTACGCTTGATAACACGTATTTGGCCAGGCGCCGTTGCTGTCATATCAATTGTGTCTGAATTAATGGATGCCGTAGCCGTTGGGCTACTTTGGGCTGGGCTCGGAGTATTGGCCTCAGTTTGTTGCATGTTGACTCCTCAGTCTGATGTTTAAATAATATTTTTTTATTTATGATTGTTTTAATCTAAATGGTCTTCATCTAATCGTTGGTTTTTTGAGCATCTCAACCGATTGAATATCTCTCGGTGCTATTGCTGCTTATATCAACCTAATATTTGCTGCTTTTTGGTCAGTCAAAAAATTGACAGGCCTGTGTATTTCTTTTTTTGAGCGCAAATTAAAAACGCATCAATTTAATCGGCTAAAAAGTAGACAAAAGCGTCGATCTTGATGCTAAGTTGATCGTTTTAATGCTTTTTAACCACTCATTGGCAAACGGCTTTCTAATCTTTAGCAATATGCGCCGCTTGCGTATGCGTTTTATCACTAAAACACTCAAAAACCCTACATCTTGGGGTTGGTGAGCACCGGAGGTACAAGATAGTGCGGTCGAGCCAATTATGCAATAGCAAAACTCATGGCTTTAGCTGTTAATTACCTGTGGATAACTTTTATTGTGTGCGGCTACTAACCTTATGGCAAAGACGGCTAATGTGAAGGGCAAAAAAAAACGTGACAAAACAGTTATAAAACTATTTTCGAATTAAAATAATTCTTTTTATTCCAATTTAAACCATGCGGATAAAGCGGATTTCATGGGTATTTTTTGATCATTTTTGTCCACTTTAAAAGCCGTTGACTGGTTGCGCCGATAGGCTGGCTATTTTTGATCAATAAAAGCATTTATAAAAAGCCGAATAGGTGTAGAAAGATACTCATGAAGATACTCATGAAGAGATCGGAAGAGCGT
>JABIQF010000100.1 GCA_018668095.1 Cellvibrionales bacterium | reverse complement strand
TGAATATTATCAACTAAGCTATGTTGTAAATAAAAGTGGGGCGGTAGAAAAGTGTTAGCTTGCTCTTGCTTAAAGTAGTGGCCTATAAACGTATGCCCAATACCTGTATGACTGAGTTTAAAAGGCTCGTGTAATAACGCGCCATCAGAGGTTACGCCTAATAAAAATTGAATCTGGTCGCTATGCTTTTGTAATTGCTGATGCATTGTCTTATGCATGCCCATGCCATTACAAAGTGATAGTACGGTTGCTGATAATGATAGGGCGGGCACAATGGATTGGAGCGCCGCTTTAGCATCATAAGCTTTGGTGGCAATAATGGAGTGTTCAATAACGGTTTTATTGTCTGCTAAGGTACTCGGTTTGACTATATCAACATCAATTGAGTGATTACTGTTATCGCCGTTAATATCCAACAATAAAAGCCGCCGTTGTTGTGGGCCGCTTTTAATACTGCTGTCTTGTGCGTGCTCTTTCACTACAAAGCTGACATCTTGGCCCGCTTTTTTTAGTGCGTACGCCCATAGGCAGCCAATGGCGCCGGCACCAACGATATACCAATGATTGTTGTTTGTTTTCACTTCAAATCCATCATTGTGTGAGCTCATTTATTGCTCTAGACATAAGCCTAGGATTCTTCATCTTATATTCATCCGATTAGCCACGCAATTTCGCATATAGTTTTGTTTATAGCAACGCGTTAAACTGCCTGCCTTATATTGAGTTTATAGCGAAGTTTCGCTTAATCTGTTTTTTTGGAGTTACCACTATGCCATCGTTTGATATTGTATCTGAAGTCGATTTACATCAGCTAACCAATGCGGTTGATCAAGCCGGTCGTATTATTGCTAATCGTTTCGATTTTAAAGGCATAGATGCCAAGTTTGAGCGTGATCAGCGAACAGTGACAATGACCGCAGAGGCCGAGTTTCAGATTCAGCAAATGACCGATATTCTACAAAGCGCTCTGCACAAATGTGATATTGATATTGCCTGTATGGATTTTGCTGATATCGTTTTAAGCGGCATGCAGTGCAAACAGTCGGTGACGTTAAAGCACGGTATCGATACTGATACTTGCAGAAAAATTGTTAAAGCGATAAAAAGTGAAAAGCTAAAAGTGCAGTCAGCTATTCAAAGTGAGCAGGTGAGGGTGACGGGTAAAAAACGTGATGACTTGCAGACGGTGATTGCTTTTGTTCGCGCTCAAGATTTTGGTCTGCCGCTGCAAGTCAGTAATTTTAGAGATTAATTATCTAAGCTGTCTTCTGCGATAAAGTATTTTGGATCTTCGATTACATTCACTTCACAGAGGTTGCCAGCTTTATGAAGCAGCTGTACACACTCGGCGCTCAAATGCACTAAATGCAGTTTTTTACCGGCATTAAGATAGCGTTCGGCCAATGTATCAATGGCTTCAAGCCCTGAGTGATCGGCAACGCGTGAGCGAGCAAAATCGATAACGATTTCTTCGTTATCATCACCGACATTAAACTGTTCTAAAAACGAAGTGACTGAACCAAAAAATAATGGGCCAATAACTGCATAAACGGTTGAGCCTTGATGATCGTCACGTCTAAGAATGCGAATGCGTTTAGCGTGTCCCCATGCAAACACAAGCGCTGAAACAATCACGCCTAATATCACGGCAACCGCAAGATCAGTTACAACTGTTACACCCGATACCAATACTAATATTAAAGCATCGCTGCGGGGCACCTTGCCCATAATGCGAAAGCTACTCCATTCGAAGGTGCCAATAACAACAATAAACATAACGCCAATTAACGCCGCTAATGGAATTTGTTCGATTAATGGCGAGGCCACTAAGATAAATAACAATAAACTCAATGCGGCTGTAATGCCTGATAAGCGTCCACGACCACCTGAATTAACATTGATCATGCTTTGCCCGATCATTGCGCAACCACCCATACCGCCAAAAAAGCCAGTGACGGTATTAGCGACACCTTGACCAATACACTCGCGGTTACCACGGCCACGTGATTCAGTAATCTCATCGACCAGACGCAATGTTAATAACGATTCGATTAAGCCAATAGCCGCAAGAATTAATGCGTAAGGAAATATGATGCTCATTGTTTCTAAGTTGAGCGGAACCATAGGGATATGAAAGCTTGGCAAGCCACCTTTGATTGATGCGACATCACCGACCACACGCGTGTCGAGGTCTAAGCCGAACACCAATAAGGTAACGGCGCCAATGGCGACTAAAGAAGAGGGAAGTGCTGTAGTTAGGCGCGGCAAGAAATGAATGATAATCATGGTAATGGCTACCAAGCCAAGCAATAAGGATAGTTGTGATCCTTCAAGCCATGCTACATCGATGATGCTGCCTTCCATAAACGTATCGGTTAACCAGCCCGGTTCGCCAGGTGATCCGAATTGGCTCAACTGTGCCAAGAAAATAACAATAGCGAGGCCGTTTACAAAGCCGAGCATTACTGGGTGCGGAACCATGCGAATAAACTTACCCAGTTTAAATGCGCCTGCACTTATTTGCAGAACTCCCATTAACACCACGGTGGCAAATAAATATTCAATGCCATGATCGGCAACGAGAGACACCATAACTACAGCCAGCGCACCTGTGGCGCCAGAGATCATGCCGGGGCGGCCACCAATACAAGCGGTGATTAAACCAACGATAAAGGCCGAGTATAAACCGACTAACGGATCAACACCTGCAACAAAAGCAAAGGCAACAGCCTCAGGAACAAGTGCAAGCGCTACGGTGAGGCCTGATAGCAAATCATTTTTAATCGTGGCAACACGACTGGGGTGAAACTCAAACATGGTGTGGCTTCTCTGATGAGGAAGAGTATAGGAACGCGTATCATAGACTTGTACCGCCGCTGTCAGAGTTTAGTGAATGACAACACGCGGTTTGAATCTTCAAGAAGATCGATTGGTGCAAAGTGATCTTATTAGGTGACCAGCGGAAACGCGCGCAGTTTAATAAATGCGCTTTGGCAATACAATCGATTGAAGCGTTTGATCGTGTGAATAGCTCACGAAATGAAGCGTCAAGCCGTGAATAGGGGAGGAGTTGATGGTTGTTTTTATCCTTATAGGGAATGTTTTAGCTGCTGTTAAAGCTCGGATATTGAGGTCGAAAACTGATTAATGAGTCCTGAATGGAAAGAAAAGAGTAGGCTATATGATCGCTTGAGCCTGAATAGTTGAATGGTCTGAGGGTGTCTCAGATTTTTATTCTACCGTTTTTTTAAGTCTAAATCATTGAAAAATATAGACAATTTTTTTCTCGATTACAAAAAGTAGTGTTTCACCACTAACACATTGTTTTAGCCTTGACGGGTGATAGTTTGCTCTGTAGGATTCACCAACAAGTCCCTAAAGAAATCTTTTGGGCTAACTGTCAGGCAAATAGCCTACTTGCAGTTAAAGTCAGGCCCCCCTTATCTGGCTGAAGTTTAT